>JBAURA010000503.1:0-2019 GCA_049580985.1 Chloroflexia bacterium | reverse complement strand
TCCACTGTGGCACTTCCCACAGCCGGGCCTGCGCACAGATGTCCGTATCGGTCATAAACGCAACCGTCAGGCGCTGCTGCGGAAGCCCTGCCGAATACCACCAGCCGTTTTCGACAGCCTCGATCAGCGCGCAGGCTTGCTCTGCCTGCTCCCAGCGGCACTGGAAAAACGCATAAATTCCCACGAGCTGGTCGTGGATGATCCGTTTAGCGCCCCAGCGGCGCGCCAGCATGGAAGCGCGTCCGGTAGCGTCCACCAGGCCACGCGCGTAAATATCCAGCAGCTCGCCCGGCGCGGCGACTTGGAGTTGCCAGGCTTGCTGGCTCAAGTCGCACGCGCAGTCGAGCAAGCGTCCACCGCGGACAAAATGCACTCCGCGCTCCTCCGCCACGGCTGCCAATGACGCGTCAAAGAGCTGTCTATCCACCTGCCAGCCCACACCGTAAGGATCAAAGAGGAAGCTCCGCTCGAAGGCCAGCTCGCTACCCCAGATGCTGCGTATCCCGAATGAGGGAAGGTGGCTCGCAGAGGAAAACTGTTCCCAGAGACCGAGACTCGCCAGGGCTGTCTGGATCACCGGAGGAAAAGTCTCGCCGATGCGGACGGCTTCATAGCTTGAGCGCTCAACGACTATGACCTCTGCGCCGCCGGCAACGGCTGTCAAAGCAGTAGCCACTCCGGCGGGGCCGCCGCCCAAGACGACGAGATCAGCCGTTTTTCGGCTTTGCCGTGCGACGCTAAACATTCATTTCCCCGCAAAACCCAAGCAGCCTGACCGCAAGCCAACTACCAATGCTGCACTGAGCGCGAGAAGAACAATGACAAGCACCCAGGGAGCTAGTAGCCCTGCTGCACCCCCAAGCAACAGGAGGGCTATACCGGCGGCTCCAAATCCAAGCCCAACCAGCAGTACCGCCGCCCATTGGCACACCGAAGGAGCACAGTTCGCGCGCCACCCCAGCGCCGCTGCAATGAGCAGCGCCAGCACGACCAACTCCAAAACGGGCGTTGCCAGCGGCTGCCACGCGGTTATCAACACCAGCAGGGCGAGCAAGGCGGAAACCAGCCAGCCACGCCGCGCGCAACGCTCCGCCTTGACGTCACGACCGGAGCCATCGGCGGCGGGCGCGACTTTGTCGGGATTGCCGCCGAAGCCCCGCACCCGATCGGCCACCTGATCGAGGTAACGTTGAAACACTGCGTGCCAGGGATCTTCGAGCGAGATGCTCTGGAAGATGTGGCGCAGGACGGAGAGCTTGCGAATCTCCGGCGTGAGCAGCACGCTCTCGGTCAGCACGGGGATGGTGAGTTGGAACGCTCCGATGATGGCGCGTGGCCGGCCGGAGATCTGGTGCACTGTCAGGCTGAACTGCTGGCCCCGCTTGACCCCTTCCGGCAATTCGATAGTCAGCAGGGCCGCGATGTTGCGTGTGCGGCCCGCCGGTAGTGGCACGTAGGTGACATCGCCCGCCAGGCAGCGTAACGTGTGTGCATCCACGCGCTCCAAGCGTGCAGCCTCATATCGCTGGGCTGCCATGATCAGCACCTCGTCGGCGCTCACATCGGGCATATAGAGAGTCAGGCGCGAAGCGCGGGGCACGTCGTTCCAACGGATCATCATCTCGTCCGGGCCTGCCGGGATCACACTTACGGCACGCTCCTGCTCAAATTCTTCCTGGCGAATGATGACCTGCGGCGCGGGCTGAGTCGCCTTTATCTCCAGCGGGTGCTGGATCGTGCGTGTAGCTGGCGTGCCGGGATTGCCCGACTCGACGATGACCAGGTTGCGTTGCGCCAGGTTGTCGCTCGCAGCCGGTGTATCACCGTAGTGGTTGGGGTCATCCTTGAAATACACTTCGGCGCAGAGACACTGGTGCATGCCGCGGATCAACTCCTGAATGCTTTTTCTGCCTGCTGGCCAAGGCCCGTCCGGACTCATTCCTACATCTTCGGGGAACTGCGGCGGCGTCTGGTTGAAGTCCAGCCAGCAGCCATAGTAGCCGTGGAACTCGTTCGCAC
>JBAURA010000502.1:0-1627 GCA_049580985.1 Chloroflexia bacterium | reverse complement strand
CCGTCAGCCTCAACAGAAGCACGAATAGATACGAATTGTCGACCAACCCCACCTTCTTCAAGTTGTAGGCCACGTCCTGCACCGTCTCATTGGCCTTCACGACGAAGGTCTCCGCCCCTACACATTTGTTTTCTTCAGCTCCGGGCACCCACGCTTCGCTCGCGCGCCACAGCCACACCCCAAACAGCACGACTCCCACGATCATCACGACCGCGATTATCGCCCTCAATGTTCCGCCTACGATATTCACTCTATATCTCACTCCTTACTACCTGGCCCAGCTATGATTCTAGCAAATACCTACCCTCTAGCACAAGCAATCCCGCAACCCACCCCAAGAATAACACAACGACACATGACCGTCATCGTCCACCGTCCACCGTCCACCGTCCACCGTCCTATCCCGTATAATACCTCTATGCCCTCCCCTCTCCCACCCCTCATCGCCATCTTCGGGCCAACTGCCTCCGGGAAGAGCGCCCTTGCTATGTCGGTGTGCGAGGCCGTCGGTGGGGAGATTATCACCGCCGACTCCCGCCAGGTCTACCGCTATATGGACATCGGCACAGACAAGCCCGGCCCCATCGACAGGGCGCGCGTCGCGCATCACATGATCGATCTGGTCGACCCCGATAAGCCTTATACGCTCGCCATCTACCAGCACGATGCATACGCGGCCATAGAGGACGTGTTCGCGCGCGGTCACCTGCCCGTACTGGCCGGGGGCACTCCCCTCTACGTCAACGCGGTTATCGAGGGCTGGACCATCCCACGCGTCGAGCCTGACCATGCTTTCCGAGATGCCCTCTGGCGACAAGCCGAAGCTGAGGGCCACGCCCCCCTCTACGCCCAACTGCGCGAGCTTGACCCCCGGTCAGCCGAGGGCATACTCCCCACTAACACCCGCCGCATCATCCGTGCCCTTGAGGTAATCCACGCCACCGGCCAACCTATGAGCGCGCAGCAGGCCAAATCCCCGCCCCCATACACCATCCTCCCCATCCTGCTCGAATGCGACCGCACAGTCCTCTACCGGCGCATTGACGATAGGGTGGACCGCCAGGTAGAGCGCGGCCTGGTGGAGGAGGTTCAATGCCTCCACAACCGGGGCTATTCATTCGACATGCCTGCCATGAGCGGCCTCGGCTACCGTCAGGTGGGCGACTACCTCCTCGGCAAAGCCACGCTCCCCAAAGCCATCCAGCGCATCAAGTGGGATACGCACGCCTTCGTGCGCCACCAGTCCAACTGGTTCCGCCGCGTCAGTGATGCCCATCGTTTCAATGTAACCGAGCGCCTCCCAACCCAGGAAGTGCTTGCCATAGTGCAGAACTTCGCCCGCGTTGCCCAGGCTCACAAGCCTGATGTATAATAGGCGAAGCCGGGCACAGTCGCGGGGGCGGCTGTGCCGCATTCCATATTAAGAGGAGCACAACATGAGATTCGCGGGCCGCGTCTCCAAACTTCCACCTTACGTCTTCGCGGGCATGGCTAAAAAATTGGCCGCGCTGCGCGCGCAAGGCATAGAGGTGATCAACTTCGGCATGGGCGATCCCGACGTGCCCACACCCCAATACCTACAGGACGCCATGCGCGAGGCCATAGGCGCGGCCCAGAACTCTCGCTA
>JBAURA010000501.1:0-1654 GCA_049580985.1 Chloroflexia bacterium | reverse complement strand
GGCTTGCGGCGGCTCGCCGTCGCCCGATTCCGGATCGCAAATCGTTGTGCCCGTTCGCCTTGTGTTCGGGATTGTCCACACTCCCTAGACCCGGGAAGCGGAAACGGCCTCGCACGGGATGGACGGTTTTGCTACTCTCCGCAGACTTCCCAGGATGAGGGAAGCCAAGGAGGGTGCCATGGCAGGCTCGGCGGCGAAGGTGGTGATCAGCGAACGGCAGGAGAAGGTACTGCGCAAGTTGAGCACGGCCACGACGGTGGCCAAACGCCTGGCGCAGCGCGCCACCATCATCCTGCTCGCCTTCTCGGGTGTGGCCAACCAGGACATCGCCAAGGAGGTCGGCCTGGGGCGTCTCCAGGTTGGCATGTGGAGACGACGCTGGCAGGACACCTTCTCCAACCTCATCCGCATCGAATGCTCCGATGATCCCCCGGCCCTGCGTAAGGCCATTGAGGACCTGCTGGGCGACGAGCCGCGTCCGGGCTGCCCGGGCAAGTTTACCGCCGAGCAGCTGACCCAGCTGATCGCCCTGGCCTGTGAACCGCCCGAGAAGTCTGGCCGGCCCATTACTCACTGGACCGGCAAGGAGTTGGCCGAGGAAGCCGTCGCCCGAGGCATCGTCGACTCCATCTCGCCGTCGCAAGTCAACCGGTACTTGCGTGAGGCCGAGCTGCAGCCGCACAAGAGCCGCTACTGGTTGAACACGACCGAGAAAGATCCCGAGGCGTTCCAGGCTCAGGTGGAGATGGTGTGTGCCTGCTATCACGACGCCCCGGAGCTGTACCAGCGGCACGACACACACACCATCTGCGTCGATGAGATGACCGGCATCCAGGCGTTGGAGCGGATCGCCGCTACGCTGCCGATGAAGCCCGGCCAGGTGGAACGCCGTGAGTTCGAGTACCAGCGGCACGGGACGGTGACGTTGATCGGCAACTTTCACGTGGTGACAGGGGAGCTGATAGCCCCGACGTTGGGTCCGACGCGCACCGAGGAGGACTTCGTGGCGCACCTCGACAGGACGGTCAAACTCGACCCGGAGGCGCGGCACGTGTTCGTGCTGGACAACTTGAACATCCACTGCTCGGCAGGCCTGGTGGAGTTGGTGGCGCGGCTGTGCGGCCTGGAAGAAGACCTGGGGAAGAAGGGAAAAAGGGGGTCCTGAAGTCGATGAAGACGCGCCAGGAGTTCTTGTCAGACCTGACGCACCGCATCCGCTTCGTCTATACCCCCAAGCACAGCTCGTGGTTGAACCAGGTGGAAATTGTCTTCGGGATCGTCATGCGCAAGGTGATCCGGCGGGGCAGCTTCACTTCGGTGGAGGATCTGGGCAACAAGATCTTGGCCTTCATCGACTACTTCAACCAGGTCTTTGCCAGACCGTTCAACTGGACATACACCGGCCGCCCTCTCAAGGCCTGAACTTCACCGAGGCGATCGGCGCAAACCTGGCAAGGGTTACCCCCAGTGACTTCCCATTTACGATTCTCGGGTCTAGGCTTCTGGAAGGCGCTGGCGCAGGTGTACGAGACCACGCGCGAACAGCGCTGCTGGGTGCACAAGACCGCCAACGTCTTGGATAAGCTGCCCAAGAGCGTGCAGCCCAAGGCCAAGCGGATGCTGCACGAGATCTACCTGGCGCCCAGCCGTGCCG
>JBAURA010000500.1:0-3134 GCA_049580985.1 Chloroflexia bacterium | reverse complement strand
CCCCAATCCCTAACCCCCTAACCCCCGAATCCCCAATGGACCTCCCCCTCGCCCTCATCATCCTCGCCACCACCCTGGCAGCGTCCCTCACCCTGACCCCGCTCGTCAGGCGATGGGCAATCAGCCGGGAGTGGGTAGACGAACCGGGCGAAGCCAGGCGGGTGCATCGCGTGCCGGTCCCCCGCCTGGGCGGGCTTGCTATGTATGCGGCCTTCGCTGTGGGCGTCCTTCTCACCTTTGTCTTCCCCTCCATACGCGCCGGTAAAACAGGCAACGAGCTTTTCGAGGCCAGCCGCGTGCTCCTCCTCCTGCTGGGCGCGGGCATAATCACCGCCGTCATGGCGGTAGACGACGTGCGCAAGCTACAACCTGTACCGCGCCTCCTGTGGCAAGCAGCCGTCGCCCTCTTGATGGTCCTCCCCAGCGTCTTCATCCCCGGCGGTGCTAACCCCCCCACACCCCAGGATCCATTAGGCGACCCACCGGGCACCATCCACTACGACCAGGGCGCGGGCGTCCTCGCCACCACCATCCAAAACCCCTTCTCACCCCCAGGCGACCTCTCCCCCTATTTCGAATTCCCCCTCCTCCTGGCCGCGCTCCTCACCATCTTCTGGCTCGTAGGCACCACCAACGCCATCAACTGGATCGACGGCCTCGACGGTCTCGCCGCCAGCGTGTCGGCCGTGGCGGCGGCCGCCATGTTCGTCGTCACGGGCCCCGTCCTCAACCAGTGGTCCCTCGCCTACCTGCCTCTCATCCTCCTGGCATCGGTGCTCGGCTTCCTCCCCTACAACCTCCACCCCGCCCGCATCTTCATGGGCGATTCGGGCGCGATGTTCCTCGGCTTCACCCTGGCCGTCCTCTCCGTGATCGGCGGCGCCAAGCTGGCCGCCGCCCTGCTCGTGCTCGGCATACCCCTCCTCGACGGCGCGTACATGATCGTCTACAGGCTCTACCGTGGCCGCTCCCCCCTCGCATCCGACCGCGGCCACCTCCACCACCGCCTCTTCGACATAGGCTTCAGCCAGGGCCAGGTAGTCACCATCTACCTCGCCTTGTGCGGCGCGTTCGGCATCGTAGGCGTCCTCCCCATCCCTCGCATCGTCAAGCTAGGGGGTCTCGTGCTCCTCGTGCTCGTTCTCCTCGCCCTCTTCATCTACATAGCCCGCCGCCAGTTCGACATAGGCAGGAAGCAGAAATCGGAATACGTGATACGTGATACGTGATACTTACTCATGCATCGTTTCTTCGTCCCCCCCGACACCCTGGCCGCCTCTCAAGTACTCATCACGAACGAAGCGGCCCACCAGATAACCCACGTCCTCCGCATGCGCGCCGGCGACGAGATATGCCTGCTGGACGGCCTGGGCTGGGAATACCGCGTCAAGTTGCTCTCGCTAACCAAAGAGGCCGTCACAGGTCAAATAGAGCAGCGCGCAGAGGGCCATGCCGAGCCGCGCCACAAGATAATCCTCTACCTGTCGCTACTCAATAAAGCCGACAAGTTCGAGTGGGCTTTGCAAAAATGCACCGAGCTAGGCGCTGCTGGCTTCATACCCGTGCGCTCGGCCCGCAGCGTCACAGACATTCCGGGCCATGCTAAAATAGAGCGCTGGCAGCGCATAATACAGGAAGCCGCCGAACAAAGCGGGCGCGCCATCATCCCGCCCCTCGCCCCCGCCCTCACCCTCGACGACGCTTTCAAGTCCCAAGCCGGGCGACTGGCAATAATACCGGCGTTAGGCTCTCAAACACCCCTCAAGACCGCCCTGCACACCGCCCGAGCTAAAGAGGCCACCCCCATCAGCATATTCATCGGCCCAGAAGGCGGCTTCACACCCGGCGAGCTAAGCGCAGCAAAGGCCGCCGGCGTCCTGCCGATAACCCTCGGCCCCCGCACCCTCCGCGCCGAAACCGCCGCCGTAGCCACCCTGACGATGGCCCTCTATGAGCTAGGCGAAATGGAAGCGTGACACGTCACGCAGGAACCAGGAACCCCAACAGGAAAACCAATGCAACCCCTCACCCTACAACTCGCCGACCAACTCTCCACCGATTTCTTCTCGCATAACGCCCACGTGGCAAGCGTCTCCCGCGACTACACCCGCGACGAAATACTCTCCTTCATACGCGCCAACATCGCCGCCATGCAGTCCGAAGTGGAAGGAATGACCCCTGACCAGCTTGCCTACCGCCTCGCCGGCATACCCGATACCCCCGATGCCAGCGGCGACGAAGCCCACTTCGACACCGCCGAAATCGTCACCCACATGGCGAGCGGCACCGCCTTCCACTGGTGGAACATCACCCGCGCCCTCCGCCACGAGCGCCCTCCCATGCCCAGGCCCCCCGAAGGCACACCCGCCACCGGCAAGCGCAAAGACGGCATGGGCGCGGGCGGCTGGCGCGGCCTATCCGGCCCCCAGCTTTCCGCCCATCTCGACCACACCGTCCAGGCCTTCCTGGCCTACATCAGCACCCTGCCCGACGAATCCTTCGGCAGCGCCACCTCCAGCTTCGGCCTCCTCCGCGACCTCACCCCCCACGACTGGCTCTTCCTGGTCGCCATCCACTCTGCCATGCACCTCAACCAGATCCGCACCATGAAAGCCCAACCCGACTACCCGGCCTAAACAACCACGCCTCATAATAAAACTCTGCTTACCTCTGCTGTCTCTGCTTCCTCTGCTTTGGATCCACAGCCTGCCTTGCCAATTACCCTATATAGCACACAACCGACAACCGACAACCGACAACCGACAACCGACAACCGACAACTGACAACCGACAACTGACAACTGATACCCACCTACCACGGGAAAAAAGAAAATAACTGCTCAAGCAGCTGGAACAGGAAAGGCAGACTGATCGCCAGCAGCAAAATACCATAGAAAATACGCACCCACCTGGGACTCCCCGACCACCCTTCCGAGTCATAATCCGAGCGCTCAACCCTCTGAAGCCTTGGTAGCGAAGGTCGCCCGTATTCGTACCCCGACCTCCCCTGCCACTGGCTGCTATCCACCGGATACGTCTCACCCAATTCCCCACCCCCCAATTCCTGATCCCCGACCCCTGATCCCCGACCCCCGATCCCCGGCCCCTGCTCCCCTTCCCCATGAGTGCGCTGG
>JBAURA010000499.1:0-1517 GCA_049580985.1 Chloroflexia bacterium | reverse complement strand
ATGTAGCGCGAGCCGAGCAGGCCGAGCACTACCTTCTGCCCTTCCTCAATGTTGGGCGCGCCCGTCACCACCGTGATCGGGCTGTCCGCCCCGTACTCGACGGTCGCCAGCATGAGGCGGTCGGCGTTGGGGTGCTGCTCCAGCTTCACCACCCGCCCGGTGTAGATGTTCTCCCACTCCTCCCCAATGCTGACGACGTGCTCCACCTCCTGCCCGGCCAGCGTCAGCCTACGCGCAAGCTCCTCCGGCGAAGCATGTATGTCCAGGTATTCTTTCAGCCACGAAAGTGGCGCTCGTAACGGCATATCTTTCCTCCCTCAACCCATACGCAATACGCAATACGCAATACGCAATACTCACTAGCTCAGAACTGCTGCAAGAACCGCAGATCATTCCCATAGAACAACCGGATATCGTCTATCCCATGCCTTAGCATGGCGATCCGCTCAGGCCCCATGCCGAAAGCGAAGCCACTATATTCGTCGGGGTCCACCCCCCCATTCAAGAGCACCTGCGGGTGCACCATCCCTGCGCCCATGATCTCCAGCCAGCCCGTGTACTTGCACGACCGGCAGCCCGACCCGTCGCAGTTGATGCAGTTGATGGCGAGGTCTACGCCCGGCTCCACGTACGGGAAGTAGTCGCACCTGAAGCGCACCTTCCGGTCCGAGCCGAAGATGGCCCGTGCGAACGCCCCCAGCGTCCCCTTCAGGTCGGCCAGCGTGACCTTCCTGTCCACCGCCAACCCCTCGATCTGGCTGAAATACGCCTCGTGGGTGGCGTCCGTCGCCTCCGAGCGATAGCACTTCCCCGGCACGATCAACCTGATGGGTGGCTCGATCTTGCGCATCATCCGTATCTGGTTGGGCGACGTGTGCGTGCGCAACACCACCGGCGGCAACTCGTCCATACTGGCACCCTCCGGCCTGATGCCCAGCAAGCGGTCGTCCACATAAAAGGTGTCGTGCATCGAGCGTGCCGGGTGTTCGGGTGGGATATTTAGCAGCTCGAAGTTGTACACGTCAAGCTCGACGTCCGGCCCCTCGTACACCTGGAAGCCCATATCTCTGAAAGCTCTCAATATATCGCGGGTAGTTTGTGTGATCACGTGCAAATGCCCCACGTGGAGGGGTCGTCCAGGCAGGGTAATATCTACCGCTTCGGCCCGTAGGCGCTCGTCCTGCTCCCCGGCGGTGATGCGCTCCTGCGCGCTCGCATAAGAAGACTCCAGGTCGATCTTGGCGGTATTGATCGCCTGCCCCGCCGCCGCGCGCTCCTCAGCGGGCAGCGTGCCCACGCCCCTGAAGAGGGCGGTCAGCCGTCCCTTCTTCCCCAGCCACTCGCGGTTCCACTCCTCCAACCCTGCGCTATCCGAAACCTCCGCCAGAGTAGAGAGCGCCTCCCGCCGCGCTTCCTCGATCTGCTCCCGTAATGTTGCCATATCCCCTCCTGTTGACGGCGGACGGTGGACGGCGGACGGTGGACGGTGGACCGTCATACGTCATGCGCCACTTACG
>JBAURA010000498.1:0-1705 GCA_049580985.1 Chloroflexia bacterium | reverse complement strand
ACTGACAACTGACAACCGGCAACTGACAACTGGTCACTTCTTCACTGCCTTGCGAACGATCAACATTCCTGTGGTGGGGCCGGGGACGGCGCCTTTGACCATGAGGAGGTTGCGGTCGGGGTCGATTGAGACTACGCGCAGGTTCTGGACCGTTACGCGCTCGTTGCCCATGCGGCCCGCCATACGGGTGCCCTTGAATACGCGGCCGGGTGTGGAGCCGGGGCCGATAGAGCCTGGGCGGCGCATGCGGTCGGACTGGCCGTGGGTGCGGGGACCGCCTTTGAAGTTATGCCGCTTCATTACGCCGGCGAAGCCCTTGCCCTTGCTGGTGCCGATCACGTCCACGAAATCGCCAGGCTCGAACATTGTGACGTCGATGCGCTGGCCGCGCCTGGGGGCCTCGCCCTCTGAGGATATTTCGCGCACTTCGCGCAAATGGCGAACCAGGGGCAGCTTCTTCTTGCGGAGGTGGCCGCGCTCGGACCTGGTAAGGCGGTTCTCGCGGATCTCGCCCCAGCCTAGCTGCACACCTGTGTAGCCGTCTTTCTCAGGGGTCTTCACCTGGGTGACGATGCAGGGGCCAGCCTCGATGACCGTTACGCCGGTGGCGATGCCTCCCGTTTCAAATACCTGGGTCATGCCCAGCTTTCTACCTAGTATTGCTCTTATCATTTCGGTACTTGCTCCCTATTGGAGTTTCGCTTACCCTACCGAGAAAACGTAAAACGTAAAACGTAAAACGTAAGGCTCGGTACATGCGGCTTCGAGATGCCGGGGCAAGATTCCCTACTATGACGATGTTCGGTTGCGCTTACGTTTTACGTTTTGCGCACCGCCGATCGTCTTCCTACTTAATCTCCACGTCCACGCCTGCGGGCAGATTGAGCCTCATGAGGGCGTTGATCGTCTTCTGGGTTGGCTCCAGGATGTCGATGAGGCGCTTATGGGTGCGGATCTCGAAGTGTTCCTGAGAGTCCTTGTCGATGAAGGGGCCTCGGATGACGGTGTACTTCTCGATCTTGGTGGGCAGAGGCACGGGGCCCGCCACCAATGCGCCCGTGCGCTCGGCTGTCTCCACGATCTGCTGGGCCGACTGGTCGAGTATCCTGTGGTCGAACGCCTTGAGCCTGATGCGAATCTTCTGCTTGGTAGCCATGTATGTTCCTTTGGTTGTCGGTTGTCGGTTGTCGGTAGTCAGTTGTCGGTTCGTGGCTCTTTCTGATCCCTGGTCCCCGACCCCTGCTCCCTCCCAATAAAAAAGGACCTGATTCTCACGCTTGGGCGCATCGCGCACGGCGTATGGAAGCAGATCCCATACTTCTTTGTAGTCACCTTTTCGGGGGTAACCACACGCGCCTAGCGTGCGTTATACGCCTCTTATTCTGTTGTACGATTTTCGGCCTTTATCTATTTCGTCGCATAAAAGCGCACAGTACATAATTATATAGGAAAGGGGAGAGGATGTCAAGCGCAAAGTGGCGCAAGAATTGGGAACTAAAAGTCTTGCAAATAGCATGACGCAGTGCTATGATATAGCCAATCTCGTCTGCCGGAAAGTTGTGCAGGCAACTGAAGAAACCCTGACGAAATTGCAGCACGGAAGGGTTTCGCTGCTTCGGACCACAAGCGTTGGAGCGCTTGTGCGGTGTTTTTGTGTTGACGCCGTCTGCTCCACCGAAACGGTCTTCATTAGCAGGAGATGAAG
>JBAURA010000497.1:0-5997 GCA_049580985.1 Chloroflexia bacterium | reverse complement strand
AAGCCAGGCGTGGTGGGTTGCAGGGTGTGCCGTCCCGGCTTCTCGCGCACGTAAGCCCATGCCGTCGCCGTGATGGCGCTGTCCCATAGCCAGGCATGCTTGTATTGCCGGGTCGAGGGTGTTGTGTATTCTTTCATGCCTTCGCCCGCACTATTGGCCTCCATCACCGACATTGCGGCACGCGTTACCTCATCATAAGGCTTGCCTTCGGCGATCATATCCAGGGTAGACCTGCGAATGCTGGCAGCCAAAGCATGTCCGCGCTCGCGCAGGCCCCGCCACACCAGCCAGTTGGTGACGGGCCACGTAGGGCCGGACCAGTACCGCACCGGGTCGAATAGGGGGCTGTTCGGGGCGGTCGAGGGTATGGGAAAGGCCGCCTCGAAATCGCCTGGGCCAGCGAGGTGCGCCACCAACCTATCAACCTGCCCCGGAGTCGCCACGCCGCCCAGCACCGGCATGAACGACGCTACCGTCGGCGTGCGAAGCATGCACGCGCCACGAAGATCGTAGCTGTAGAAGTAGCCCGCTTCGTCGTGCCACAGCTTGTCGCGTATGGCGCTCGCTACCGCCCCGGCTGTGCGCCTGTTGTCGCCGGCGGACTCGTGCAACAGGGTGCGGGTTTGCGCGTCTAGGACATCGGTCTCCGCCAGCGCCGATTGAAGCCCAGCGGTCGCGGCTAGAGACGCCGACAGCAGGGTATTGAACATTACATCTTGTAGTAGGAAAGGGCTTGCTTCTACGATGGCTCGCCCGTTATACTTGTGATTGCGGAAGAGGGCTACCAGGCCGAAGTAGGCACGATAGTCCCGCCCGGTTGGGCGCTGATCGGCAGCTACATGGGATATGTCGGCTCTTCCAAATCGATAGGAACCGACCGGCACATCGTCTTGTTCAACGAAGCGTCGAGTGTCGTCAACTAGGGGCGCGAAAGCCGGCGAGTTGTCCATGCCGGTCTCCCAGGGGTGGATGCAGGCCACCAGGCGCTCGCCCCAGGGATCGCGTTCCGACAGCAGCCAGTAGTGGTACCTGTCTAAACCGGATGCCATGCCAAGAAAGAGATCGAAGTTATGCTCCCTGGCCTCCGCGCTCAGCCGGCGGTATACATCCCACACGCACATACCGACTGCGGGTGGCTGCGTGATACCGGAAGTGAGCATAGGCGTGTCGCCCGATATAGAGCGAGGCACACCCCAATCGGCGGCGTCGGGCCGGTAGGGCCTATGCCGGGCAGGTAACGGCCCAAAGCGTATCTGCGGTAGCAGGCCGTTGGGCCACTGGCAGGAAAATATGGAAGTTAGTTCGGCGATTGCCCGCCGCTCGCCGTAGCTCTCTAACATCGTTGGTCTGATATGCTAATTCGTACTTTTATTGCTGAAGAGCCAATATGACCTCTGCTGACGAAGTTTACCAGAACCACTCACCGCAAGAGAAGCGCACGAAGCGTGGCATGCCTATGCCCACATTGCACCCCAATGGGCCGGGCAACAGCCATACGCCCCAGGTAGCGCTGCTGGAGGCGCTCGTCAGTATTTCGCGCAAGGTGGCCGAGTGGTCCGACGAGAAAGCTCTATTCCAGAGCATCGTCGAAGATGCCCAGCGTGCGCTCTCCGCCGACCGTGTAGTGATCATCCACCCCCAGGGCAAGATGCAACATCTGAGCGTGGTGGCCCACAGTGGGTTTCCACCTGATCGGGCTGGGTTGATAGACGAGTACAAGGTGCGCTTCGCCGATCACCCGCTTGTGCTCAGGCTCTTTGAGAGCAGGGAAGCGCTAGCCGTGGCGGATTCTCACCTGCTGGCCCCGGAAGTCGCGGCGCTGGTGAGAAGCTACAACTTCCGTGCGTTCTACGTAGCGCCTCTTATGTACGGGGGCGAGTTTATGGGCGCCCTGGGTGTCATCTATACCGACAGCCCGCACGAGTGGACGCAGGATGAGAGAGAGTGGCTAACGGCGCTGGCAGATCAGGCGGCGGTCGCCCTCACGCTCCGGCGCACGATACAGGAGCAGCGGCGCGGCATCGCGGTGCGCGAAGCCCTGCATACGGCCAGCCGACGCCTCCAATCGTCGCCCGACATTGCCACGGTGATCGAGGCCACGTTGCAGGGCGTAGCCCAGGTGGTGCCCAGTGTGGGTGCATCGATCCACTTGCTGAGCGACGACGGCAAGACGGCCACAGTCGCGGGTATATTGGGATACTCAGGCCTGCGGTTCAAGGGCTTGGAATCGAAAGGTGCCATAGGTTACACCTACCCCGCCGATGATAGCTCTCTCAACAGCCGCACGTTGCTTGGGCACGAGGCGTTCTTCCTGCATGATTTCCAGGAGTCCATCGAGAAGTGGTCAAACGCCGAGATGCCCACCCTGAGGGCGTGGATGTCGGTGCCCTTGATCGCCAACAACAGGTGCCTGGGAAAGATCACGGTAGACCACGACCTGCCGGGCGTGTACGGGCCTGAGGAACTGGCGATAGTGCAGACGTTCGCGGCACACGCGGCGGTAGCTATCGAGCGGGCGCGCCTCTATTCCGAGACTAACGACAGGGCAGCGCAGTTCGCGTCACTCGCCCGCAGCGCGCGCAGCCTGGTGAGCGATCTGGACCTGGCAACCGTTCTGCAATCGGTGGTGGACAATGCGCGCTCGCTAACGGGCGGCGAAGCGTGTATGATGCTCTACGAGCCTGAAAGGGACACGCTGGCTCCATGCGCGTTTGCCTGGGTGGCGCCCTGGCACGAGGGAGCGGCAGACCCCAGCCCCTCGTCCCTGGAAGTGACCATGTGCAGCGTCGCCTTGCACGAGCAGAAGATCATCGTGATGCAGGACCTGTTGGAAGAGCCGTTGGTGCGCGAGCTGAAGGGGCTGCGGGTGCGCTCGGCTGTAGTGCTACCCCTGAGTGTCGGTGATGAGCGCCTGGGCGTCCTGAAGATCGCATGGGCCGAGCCTGCGCGCCCTGACGAGGAATGCGTCGCGCTCTGCACGGCGTTCGCCGACCACGCGGCGCTGGCGGTCCACAACGCCCGGCAGCACGACGAAATGGTGAAGCGCGAGGAGGAGCGCACGATGCTCCTGCGCCAATTGCTGACCGCGCAGGAGAACGAGCGCAAGCGTATAGCCCTGGAGTTGCACGACGGGCCGTTACAGTCGCTGGGGGTCGGGCTGATCAATGCTGATGCTTTGCGCAAAAAGATGGAAGCAGGCATCAGCGTGACCGCGATGGATGTGAACGAGCTTCGGCGCTACTTCGCGGCGGTGGTGGACGAGATTCGAGGCTTGATGGCCGATCTGCGCCCGGACGTGCTCGATTCGTACGGGCTGCTGGCGGGCCTTGAGGCGTATTGCCGCCGGCTCAAAGAGAGCATCCCATTTGAGATACACATCCTCTATGACTTGCGCGAGCGCCTGCCGACCTATATGGAGGTGCTCATTTACAGGTTGGTGCAAGAGGCGCTGAACAACGTCCGCAAACACGCCGATGCCACGCAGGCCAACATAGTGATCCACATAGATAGAGGGAACGGCAACGTGGCGGTGGAGGTGAAGGACAACGGCAAGGGCTTCGACCCCGGCATGCTGCCTCACCGCCGGGAGGGTTTCGGCCTGGGCATCAAGAGCATGCTGGAACGCACACAAAGCGCCGGCGGCACGATGCTGATCAATAGCGTCCCCGGCAAAGGCACCGTTGTTACGTTCCAGATACCGCTGCCTGCGTGATACGTGAGGACGAAGGACGATAGACGATGGGGGAGCCATAAGCGGAGGGCGATTCGAGCAAGTCCCAAAAGGACTTTACCACATCATCAAGCGCGAAGCTCGCCTTCCCAGAGTAGCTCCGATAGGCGGGTGACGCCCTCTTTGAGGTGGCGGCGGAAGGTGCTGAAGGGGAGGTCCAGCAGCTCGGCGGCCTGCTCCTGGGTAGGCGCGGGCTTGATGTAGGTGTGGTAGATGGCGCGGTAGAACTTCAGGTCCTTCGGCGAGCTTTGAAGCGCATCGCAGGCTTCGCGCATGATCTCTTGCAGGGCCGTGGCGCGCTCGTTCGGGTTTGCCGACGAGCCTGCCCGCTCGACCACCATACGGGATTGCAGAAGGGGATTTTTGCGCAGTTGATCGGGTCGAACGAAGGACTTCAAGGCGTCACCGACGGCTCCCGCGAACTCCACGTCGCTCAACACCAGTATAGGCGCGACCGAGGCCGGGGGCGCGCTGGTCTGGGGCGATGACGAGATCTCCCGGTCGGCCAGGAGGTTGAGCCAGGCCAGGGCGGGCATGGCGCGCCAGTTGTGCCCGTACATGCCATACTCTTTGCCGCCCACCTCGAAGTCGGCGTCGGCAAACCTGTGGATGTCGGCGTAAGCGAAGAGGGGCGCCCAGAAAGCCGGGTCGGCGCACGGTATGAGGGTGAAAGTCAGGCTGGGCGTGAAGTACTGGCGGACTATGTTCACGAATATCAGGCTCTGCATCGGCGATACCGACTGGTAAGTATCGCGTCCCATCCAGAAGCGGAAAAGGATGGCGCGGTCGTTCGCTCTGAGCGGGGCATTGGCGGCCAGGTAGCGCATGGCGGCACGCAGGCCGGGGTCAGATTCGACATCCTCAGCGGTGGTCTTTTCGAGCGCGAGCATGTGGAGGTAGCCCGCCGGCTGGCCTTCGGGGTCCCGGAAGACGAGCACCCCTTCGGGCTGGCGCTGTAGCCAGTAGCGAGCTATTTGCGCCGACTCGTCTCCCTCGTGCCCGCGCACCATCGACAGCACGCTCTCGACGTCGCTGTCGCGCAGGGCATCGGGGGCCTGCGTGCCGCTCTCCTGCCATTCGAGAAAAGGCTTGACCAGGGGGTTGTCTCGATGCAGGAAGATGTAATCGAACAGGACGCGCTGCTGCTCCAGGCCGGAGGTCTTTTCGAGGGCAGCGCCATAATATGCGCGCAGGCGGTTGTGTAGCTCCGTATACCAGTCGCGGTTACGCCACCGGAGGTCGGCCACGAGGGCTTCGCGGGCCAGGTCGTGCGGAAAGAGGCCCAGCGAGGTCGATTCGATGAAGGAGAGGTTGCGAAGCCAGTCGAACAAGTCGTGGACGTCGGGCATCTTGAGGGCGCTGGCGAGGGAAGCTTCGTTGGTGACGCGCACGAGGGCGCACACTTCGAGGGCCGCACGGTGGGCCGGGCCTGGCACCTTCTGCACAAGCTGCTCAAGGAGGGCCTTCACCACGTCGGGCGTCGACTCGGGCTGGAAGCGCACGTCGCCCCGCTGGGCGAAGAGGTCGGCCACCAGCGAGAGGGCCAGGGGGTGGCCGTGCGTGAAGCCGAGCACTTCGTCGTACTGCTCGGCGGGTATGTGGCGTTTTTCCAGGTAGGTGCGGCTCTCGCTGGGGTTCAGGTTGCGCAGGGGGAGGACCCGCACGATGTCCTGCCAGCCGGGATCGGTGTACCACGCGGGCTGGGGTGGGCGGCGGTCGGCCCTCACGATGAGGGTATCCGCCGGCAGTTGGGGCAGGAATACCTCGCGCAGCCAGGTGTCGAGGGGCGCGAGCAGCTCGTAGGTGTCTATGATGATTACGTGCCTGCGCTCGTCGGCATCGAGCGCTTCGAGGGGCATCATGGGAGGCGTGACGTTGAGCGCCATCTGGAGGGCGGCCACGAACGCCTCCGGGGAGGCCTCGATGTTGCGCGCGTCCATATATGTGCACGAAACGCCTAGCTCATCGCACATGCCGCTGAATTCCTTGAGCAAGGTGGACTTGCCCACGCCGCCGGGGCCGTATATGTGCAGTACGAAAAAGGGTAGCTCTTCCGAGGCGAGCGCGTTGCGGAATAGCTCTCGCTCGTTCTCTCTGCCGACAAAGCGCTTGCGGCGCGCCACAAGTAGACGATCAGCAAGTCGTTGCGCCATGATCTTTACCTTCCTGACACGCTCGGTCCAACTGCCGATGCGTCCCGTCCTGGACACAGGACGATGTAATATGGGATAGGGGCGGGGTGCCTCTGTCCCAAGTAGTAGTACCTG
>JBAURA010000496.1:0-3664 GCA_049580985.1 Chloroflexia bacterium | reverse complement strand
GATCCGGGTAAGCAGAGAGGGCGGGCACGGGGACCCGCCCCTACGAATCACGACCTTTATGCGACAGCATTGTGGCGCTGACATGCCCTACGTGTCAACAAACCAGTTTTATTACCTGGTCTAAGCCCGTGCCACGAAGATCATCCGCTCGCTCTCATCTCCGAACTGATCAAGCTCGTAACTGCCATAGACAGCTTGCAGCGACCAGCCCGTGCCCTTCAGCAGCAGCTCCATCTCGTAGCGCCCAGTCCACCGCAAAACTACCTCGTGGCTGGTGCGCGTAAGAGTGCCATCCTCCGCTTCGTGGTCATAGATCAGCGTAACGTGGTGTGTCTGGGTAGACGGCTCGGCGCGGCCCGTCACGAGCTTGTGCACCACCGCGCCGTCGCTATCGGGATATGTCCCCTGGTGGACCACTTCGCCCTCCCCCGGCGGCAGCAGGTGAGGCCAGGGCGGGGTGAGGTCCAGCACAAGGGTGCCACGCGCCAGCATCAGGCCGTGCAACGAGTTCAGCATGGCGAGCTGGTCCGCTGTGGTAGTAAGGTAAGCGAAAGTGTTGAGGGCGCAGTAGGCCAGCCCATAACGCCCCGGCGGCAAGCCTTCCAGTTGGCGCATATCTCCCCTGACCGGCACGATCCGCTCGGCCAGGCCTCTCGACATGGCCCGCTGCCTGCACACCTCCAGCATCCCCTCCGAGCTGTCCAGCCCCACCACGCGAAAACCCGCCTCCGCCAGCGCGAGAGTCACCCTGCCCGTGCCGCACCCCAGTTCCAGCACAGGCGCTGATTTCACCGGATCGAGCGCGCTCGCATACTGCACATAGAACAGCAGATCATCCGCATATCCACCGTATTCCAGGTCGTAATAGTGGGCCAATCGCGAGTCACGATAATTGGCTGCCAGAAAGTCATGTGCAGAAGACATAGGGTTTTCCAGAGCTGAAGACGTAAAACGTAAAACGTGACTACTGTCCACCGTCTACCGTCTACCGTCACTTACGTTTTACGTTTTACGTTCTCCTCTAGCGATAGCTTGCACTTCGCGCCACACCATCTCCGCTAGCGCGGTGTTGCCCGTGACGGGGTCCAATACCTGCGCGCTGACAGGGTAGAGGTCTAACAGGAGCACCCGGCGGCCATAACGCAAGGCTGCCTCGGCTATCACACGATTCCACTGCTCTATACCACCTCGCACCAGCGCTTTGCGCTCTTCCGTTTGGTCCTGCATCAATATCGTAAGGTCGGGCAGGTTTAGCAGGACCACCTGCGCTTCCGTATCGCGAGTAAGACGGTCAAGCGCCTTCCTTAGCTCGCCCAGGTACGCGATGAGGGGTGTGCCTCCCGTCGAATCGCCCACCACGTTCCAGAGAGTCACTATGTCCGGGTTCGCTTTTATAGCCGGGATAGCTTCGACGTTCGTTTCGCGGAGCGTGGTGTGATCCTCACCGGCGACGAAGAAATGAGTATCGGGAGGAAGAAATGCGAGCAATTGAGCTACCCAGCCGCTCCCAACCGGGGCCGGTTTGCTACCGAACAGCATGTTCACATTGGCATTACCGATTGCCACATAGGTGAGGTGGCGCGGGGCATCAGGCAGGGCATCTTCAACGGGCGTTGCAGGTGCGGGAGGGGATTTTCGTACCGCCCATACCCACACCACGGCGCTCAAGAGGGCCATAACCAGCACCAGCACCAGGCTCCCAATGATCATGGGCATATAAGGGCTGGGGGTTACTGGCTCCACGGTGAGGGCCGCTATATCTCGTGCCGACTCACGCGCGGATGGCCTCGCCGAGCACCACCAGCGCCATGCCACCCACCACCGACAGGATGACAAGCGTGCCGGGTAGGTCCACGTTCTGCGCGCCTGACACCGCCAGGAAGACGAGCAGTAAAGGCACAAGCACCAGCAGCAGCCCTCCCGCCACCATGAGGGCCAGGGATAGGGTGTTGCGGGTCGAGCCGGAGGGCGTGCGGCGTGAGGTCAAATCGGGACTCCTGTGGTATAAAGGAATGCAGAGCCAATTATGCACCAGATGGGGGTGTTAGTCAATCGGTATGATAGTGAGCCAGGCCGAGGTGCGCAACCGCATCGACCAGTTGAAGCTGAGCCACGACGGGTACAGCCGCCAGCTACGCAAGCCCGACCTGTCGGAGGATAGGCGCGAGCGCCTGGAAACGAGCGTGCGCCTGCTCCAGGAGGAGATTGCCACGCTGGAAACGCTGGCCCAGTTCGGGCGCGTCGAGCCGGACCGCGACAAGATCGAGGCGGAAGTCAGAAGCAGATTGAGCCTATTGAGGGCCAGGCTGGCGAGCGACCCCGCGCTGGCCGAGTTGTCGCCCGACGACCTCGCCCTTGCTTCCGGCGCGGTGCGCGCTTTGCAGTGGACGTTAGGGGAGGACAGGCTGACGCAGCACACCGAGGAGTGGCTCCACGAGACCGCCCCCAACCCGGCCCGCCTGGCGCGAACCCTGCCTCTGCTCCTTGCCCGCTCCGTGCGCGAGAGCAGCGACCCCAACGCCAGGGCAAGCGCGGCCTACGACCTGGGCAATCTGCACTTCACCGACGCGATACCCGCCCTGGCCGAGGCCCTGCACGACGACCAAACCGACGTTGCCGAGGCCGCGCTGACCGCGCTTAGGAAGTTCACCGGCGAGGAACTGCGCTCGGCAGGGCTGGACGATGCCCTGTTGGAGCGCATAATAGCGAGGCAAGGGTAAGGGGGTGCAGGGGCGCTCCCCTCCCGGGGGTTTGGGGGTGTCCCCAACTTCCCATACTTCTTTCTTACTCCCCTCCCACGTGTGGGAGGGTCTTCCATTACCGAGAAGTAAGATTGTTCTACCCCAAGTCTGAACTCATACGCTTGACATCGCTCTTGTTGCCCCTACACCCCTGTGATATAATCCGCATGAGCGTGCTGCGCCCCCGCCGCACGCGTTCGTCACATCGAATCCCCGCCGCACCAACGCTTATTTTGTATTTTGACAAGCACGAGTGCGCCCGCGCTAATGCCGGGCGAGACATAGGAGACCAGGAATGAAAGTCAGCGAAGTAATGATCGATAACCCGCCCGTCGTGACCCGTGACGACACTATTTCGAGGGCCGCCCGCTCCATTGACGAGCTACACACTTCGCTGGTTCCTGTGGTGGATACCCACGAGAACAGGCGCGTGGTGGGCGTGATCATGGACAAGGATGTTATGCGCTGCACTGCCTCCGGCAATAACCCACAGGAGAGCATGGTGGCCGAGTATATGGGCAAGAGCTACGAGACGGTGCATGTAGACGCCGACGTGGAGACGGCCCTGATAGAAGTGCCACAGGTAGCCCAGGAGATGGAGAACACCAGTAGCCCCACCAGCAGCACCTCCGGCAGCACACAGGGGCTTATGGGCCGCCGGCCAATCGTGGTAGTGGACGACGAGCGGCGGGTAGTGGGGATCATCACGCGCCCCCACCTGGCGATGGACATCGCCAAGGTGCAATCGGGGCAGGTGGTGTCCGGCAGGGCCGAGAACATGCAGCTAGTCTGGCGCTGCACCGACTGCGGCTACCTCCTGACCAGGGCCGAGCAGCTCCCCGACAAGTGCCCCGACTGCGGCGCGCCAAAAGAGCATTTCGTGCTCGTAACCGAGGATTAGCTACCGGTTGTCAGTTGTCAGT
>JBAURA010000495.1:0-13868 GCA_049580985.1 Chloroflexia bacterium | reverse complement strand
GCTATGGTGCCCGGCTCGACGGTGGGGAGCGCGCCGGGCCGCTCGTAGCGCTCGCGGCGGGCGGTCACCATGTCTATATGAAATGGAGTGTTTTGGAAGGAAAGAACCGCCGTGCCGAACGCCTCGTGTACCTCCAACCGCGCCCCGGCTTCCTTCGCTACCAGGCGGGCCAGAGCGGGGGCATTGCCCACGACCGCGACGTCGATGTCGTAGTCGGGTATCTTGAGCAGGCAGTCGCGCACGTACCCGCCCACGAGGTAGACCTCCCACCCGCGCGCCGCTGCCAGGTCCGAGGCGCGGTGGAGCAACGAGAGGGCACCCGGCGGCAATACTTCGGGGATGCGCCGGGCTATGTATGCGTTTATGTCTTGGGGGAGGTCGTTCAACTGCGGATTCACTTCAAACCTTAGCGACTGCAGGGGGTGAGTTTGATTTCGAGCACTACCCGCCGATTGAAATCGGGGGCTACGCAAACAAAGTCCGCATGGCGGACTGTCTCGCCCGTAGATCGTGCCTGTAATTACACATCTGTGTAGGCAGAGTAGTCCGCGAAGGCGGACTTTGTTTGCGTAGCCCGACAATTCATTGTCCGGGCGAGTTGATTAGCTCGCTATTTCCTGCAATGCCTGGATGATGGCTTCGTTCTCTTGGACTTTGTTGTAGAAATAAGGGGAGATGCGTAGCGTGCCGGGGCGGTAGTCTACGATGATGTTGCGCTTGGCTAGCTCGTCTACGATTGGGCCTGGGTCGTCGAATTCAAGCATCACAATGGCGGTGCGCTCTTCCTGGGTGGGCGCGCACCGCACTTTGTACCCGGCTGCGCGCGCGCGGCTGATCAGGTCCTCGGTGAGGGCGCTGTCACGCTCGCGGATCTTCTGCACGCCGATCTCCTCGATGTACGAGAGGCCGCCCAGCGCGGAGTAGACGGACGCCATGCTGGGGGTGCCCATCTCGAAGCGGGCTGCGCCTTCGCGCCACTGTAGCGCGCTGATATCGAAGTTGAACATGTTGGACATACCGAACCAGCCCGCCAGCGCCGGCTCCAGGTCTTTCCAGCGTTCGTGCACGTAGAGGAAGGTGATGCCTGAGCCGCCCATGAGCCACTTGAGGCTGCCGGACGTGTAGAAGTCGCAGTCCCAATCGAGCACGTCGGTGGGCACGTGGCCGGTGCCGTGGTAGGCGTCCACCAGCAGGAGCGCTCCTTTGCGGTGGCAGATTTCGGCAAGCCGCTTGATGTCCTGGATCGCGCCGCTCGTGAAGTAGACGTGGGAGGTGACCACCAGCTCCGTGTCGTCGCCAATCGCCGCCTCGAACATGTCAAGGGACACGCTTATCTTGTCGGGACTGCGCAGGAACTCCACGGCGATGCCGTCGCGCCGCTTCGCGAGCAGGCTGTGGCCGACGGTTGGGAAGTCGAGGTCGGTGGCGAGGATCTTTTTGCGCTTGCTGAAGTCGAGGGCGCTCACCACACTCGCTACGGTCGCGGAGATCGAGGGTCCGAGGGCGATACGTTCTTCCGGCGCGCCCACCACGCGACCGTAGGCGGCTCGTAGCTCGGCGCACTTGCCCAGCCACAGCTTGTACCAGGCTGACGCGCCGTAGTCGGCCCACAGGCTCAGGTACTCGTGCACGTTGACTATAGCGCGCGTGCTCAACGCCCCCAGCGAGCAGGTGTTGAGGAACGTCTTGTTCACCACGATGGGGAAGTCCTGGCGGTAGGCCAGAAGGTCTTGATGGGGGTCGTTGCTGGCGCTGTATGTGCCCTCTGCTCGTTCGGTGGTTTGCATAGGCCCGTCTCCTCTTACGTCTCACCGTATCATAACTGAGTCCCTAGTCTATTGCAATTAGGGTAGGGGCGGGTTTGAAACCCGCCATGCGCCGCCTCCAATTGACCCCCCTATGATTGCAGGCGCGCGGAACGTTCCGTTTGTGTCTAAATCGGTGTCTTGCAAGAACTGCGAACGAATCCCGCACCCAATGCACTATAATACACTCACGCAGCTTGCAATAAGGACTCACGAATAGCCCAACAGGACGGGTCACGAGGAACGATTCAGAAAGCGCTGTTACTTCGACTCCTGTATCTCGTGCGTGGAAAAGTGCCAATCGCTTCATATGCGGTTGTAGAATGAATTATTGATTGTAGGCCGCCTAGTATTATCTAGCCCAGTTCGTCGCTTGACGTTCGATCATTCTTACAAACGCTATGTCACAAGAAGTGCAAACACAAAGAGACACATTCAATTGATGGGAGTTCGGTATGGCAACGCCGCTTAGGATGATCACATTGTTCGCCGGGGGGGGCGGCCTACACCTTGGCTTAAGGAAAGCTGGTTTTGATACAGTTTTTGCATCCGATTTCGAACCATGTGCAGCTGCGACATTTACAACAAACTTCCCTGATGTCAATTTTCACTTGGGCGATATCAGGCATTTGACTCCATCTCTCGTTGCAGATTTGACTGAAGGGAAGCCAGTTGATCTAATTGTTGGCGGGCCTCCATGCCAAGGCTTCTCAACATTGGGCGATCAAATTCAGGGCGACCCACGCAACTCACTCTTTGAGGCGTTCGCTCGCGTCATACGCTGGGTGAAGCCCACGTGCATTTTGATGGAGAACACTAGTTACCTTCGCTCCCAATATGCGGGGCGCTATGAACAAGAGATACGGTCCACTTTTACATCGCTGGGATACAAAGTCTTTGTGGAGACCTTAAACGCGGCAGACTTTGGTGCTCCACAGATTAGAAAGAGGGTCTTCTTCTTCGCGACTCGATCTTCGCACGAACATAAGTGGCCTACACCAACTTACGCTCCTGAACCTACGAATCACCTTAGCAGGTACAGGACCGTTGGCGAATCGATAATGGACATCGTAGATATAACTACGACCGGGAACCTACCAAACCATATTGCATTAGCACACAGTGACAAGGTAATCGCTAGATACAAATTGATACCAGAAGGTGGGAGACTCCCCCCGCCTCAACAGCTTCCCGACAGTATTCGCAGACGTAACTTTGGGAATACGTACAAACGATTGCACAGGGAACGGCCGTCATTGACCCTAGTACCTGGCAACAATGCGTTTCCTATCCACCCAACCGAAGACAGAAGTTTAACGCCCAGAGAAGCAGCACGACTACAAGGGTTCCCTGACAGCTATATCTTTTCTGGCAATCGAGCTGAGCAGTGCAAGCTAGTTGGTAATGCAGTACCCGTACCCGTGGCGGAGAAGCTGGGGGAGGCAATAAGAGACCATCTAGAAGGTGTTGATCCTAGTGATGATACAGAGGGATCAACCCATCAAGTATGGCAGCAACTCACGCTGCCAATGGACTTTATTCAGCAAGGTATAGACAAAGAGCGGAAGGCGGTGCCAACACGGCAACTAACCGCGGTAAGCTTTTTCACGGGTGCCGGTGGACTAATGCTTGGTTTTATGCGAGCTGGCTTCAAGGTTGTAGCATCATACGACATCAAATCACACATTGCGCGAAATCTAGAGTTAAATTTCCCAGAAGTGCCACATTATCAAAGTGATGTGGGACAACTGAGCAGTCAAGAAGTCAGGACGCACACAGGGTTATCGAGTCCAGATGTGGTATTTGGAGGTCCGCCGTGTCAGGGCTTCTCAATCTTTGGCAAGCGCAGATTTGTGAACACCAGGGGGCACCGACCAGATACCGATCCACGAAACGAATTGGCTCTGAAGTACATCGAAATCGCTGTCGCATTGTCTCCTAAGGTGATATTCCTCGAAAATGTAAAAGGCATGCTTTCCACACTGCGTGGTGAAGTGCTGTACTTGGATGAAATCAACTATCACTTGGAAAATAGAGGCTATGATGTCAAATATGAGATCGTGAACTGCGCGCATTATGGGATCCCACAGCTGCGCGAGAGGCTTATTCTGATCGCAACTCAGCCCGGCATTGAGGTGTCCTGGCCGCCAGCTAAATACTTCGAGAACCCTAGGTCGTGGCAACGACCGTTTGTTACAGTAGGCGATGTGATATCGGATCTAGCTGATCCATCGACTTACGCTCCAGAATTCAGTCACGTGCCCATGAACCATAAGGAGCTATTGGTTGAACGGTATAAACTTATACCACAAGGTGGGAGACTCCCTGAGGCGGATCTACCAGAGCATTTGAGGCAGGGATACCGAAGTGATTACATCAAGAATTACAGTCATGTATACAGGAGGCTTGCTATGGACAAGCCAGCTACTACGCTCGTGCCAGGTCACAACGCCTTTCCAGTCCATCCATTACTTCCGCGATCACTCACGGTTCGCGAAGCAGCACGGATCCAAACGTTTCCGGATTACATGAAGTTCATGGGAACACGTCAGCAGCAATGTACGCTCGTTGGAAACGCAGTGCCACCTGTTCTCGCCGAAGTATTCGCTCAAGCAATAGTGAAATCCATTAGGGGAAATGCATTACTGCCCGGATACAAAGCAGATCATTATGAGCTCAAGGCAGGAAAGGTAGGAAATGAATACTCATGACGTGCTAGCTTATGCGATTGCCCGCGAAGTACTCAGTCAAATTCATGGTGGCTTACCTGAATGGGCACTGTTGTCCACAACATCGTATGCTACTTCTTCACGAGATTGGCCGGTGCCCGACTTTGTCATTTTCGACCGTGCCAACCGTCAAACGGTTGCTGGAGAATTCAAACCACCCAATCAAGATAAGCGTGAGTACTTGACGGGGCTCGGGCAGGCAATTGCATATACCCGTGATTTCAATCATAGCCTCCTGGTAATACCAGAAGTGGCCAACGATGGTTATCATATAGCAGATCATGTGAATGAAGTCCTCGCCCAAGCTGTAATGGACCCGGTTCCGCTGGGACTTCTCTCCTACGACCCAGCCATTATTTCTTCCACTATTGCACCGTTCAGATTGCTGCGACCACTGGGGACTCGCATCGGAGCATTTGCCCAACGTGCAACCGTAAGTGATAGCTTCTGGGCGAAGTGGAGAGACATATCTCCAGATGAGCTTGGACGCTTTTTGCAGTACCTTTATGATGAAGGCAGAGTAGTGGGCGGAGTTGGCACGATTCGCGACAGAGCTTTCAATCGTCTTTGGAACGACATCCAAGCTGGTACAACATTGCACTGGGGTGGAGAACGGCGGAACACAGCTAATACTCCTGCAAATAAGGTTGCATGGGGTAAGAACTACCGCAATTTTGTTGACCATATTGGCTGGTGCCTAGCTGACGGCAGGCTAACGCCCGAGGGACTTCAGGCAATGCATATCGCACACCTCTATGGCGCCAATTCACGCCCATTCCTCGACAACTTGGCATTGGCAGTCCTGCTAGGTGGTAAGCATTTAGTCTTAATCAATACAATCAACGAATATCAGGACAATCGTACCAGGACTCGGGGCGCATTTCCATCAGAGCAAGTGTGGTTGGATGAGGTGGAAGACTACTTGGAGGCAGTTGGGTACCTAAAGCGTAATCCCGGAAGGCACGCTGCAGCAGTTCGCCTTTCAGCAAGGCAGTTTCTGAAATCAGAGAAGACGCTGTGGAAGAACCTAGAGTTGTTTGTGCCTCGTGGGGCCGTAGGCGGACGCGCTTATCATCCTGGACGTGGTCTTATCTTTAATTGGGCGCGCATAACATCGCTGCTTTCATAATCATTCAAGTAGAATTCCAATCGCAACAGACGCGCTGTGTTATACAGCACCTCATAAGAGGCCTTTCCCTTCTTGACAGCAGTCTCTTCTACCGTGGCCGTTTTATTTTGTGCCGCTGAGCGAATCCCTACTAGGAGTTCCCGAATCACACGTCGTAACACTAAAAGAACCGAAAAGTATTGACGTTAGACAAAAGCGAAACTTTCATCGCCCCTTTAATAATATGGGCACCTTCAATTGACAACCCCTCTGGGGCACGCATATACTGATCTTGCAACCGTTTGCCTGCATTAGTGGAGGCTTTCTCACACCATGTTCCAGACTGACCGTCTCAAACGCCGATTGAACCTGCCTTTTATCGCGTTGTTCGTGCTCGCGAGCGTGCTCGCGCCGATCTCACTGGCCGCCTGCGACGACTCGCCAAGCACGCCCGGTAAGCCGGAGAACGCCATCGAGATCAGCTTTGCTTATTCGTCCGAGAAGAAGCCGTGGATGGAGCCGCTGGCCGCCAAGTTCAACAGCGAGCGGCGCAAGCTGCCGGGCAGCGACCGCCCTATATACATCAACGCTTCTGTGGTGGACAGCGGCACGGCCCGCAAGCAGATCGTTGAGGGGACGCTGAAGCCAGTGGTGTGGTCGCCTTCCAACTCGCTCTGGAAGTCGGTGCTCAACTTCGAGGCCGACGCCGAGCTTGCCGGGGAGGGGCCGGGCGACGCCGACCCGCTCCTGCTCACGCCCGTGGTGCTTGCTATGTGGAAGCCCATGGCCGAGGCGCTGGGCTGGCCCGGCAAGGCGATAGGGTTGAGCGACATCCTGGCTTTGAACCAGGACCCGGCAGGCTGGGGCGCGGTGGGGCACCCTGAGTGGGGGCAGTTCAAGTACGCTCATACCAACCCCGAAGTCTCCTCTACCGGCCTCTCTACCGTGACAGCCGAATTCTACGCGGGCGCCGGCAAGACTTCCGGCCTCACAGAGGAGGATATCAACAACGAGGCGGTGCGCGAGTTCGTGCGCGCCATCGAGAGCAGCATAGTGCATTACAGCGCCACCACCACCATCTTCAAGGAGAACGTGCGCGCGGGCGGCATGAGCTACATATCGGCGGTCGCCCTGGAAGAGGTGACGCTGATCGAGCTAAACAAGACCGGGATGCCTACCCCCCTGGCCGCCATTTACCCCAAGGAGGGCACGTTCTGGCACGATAACCCGTACATAGTCCTCAAAGGCTCGTGGGTGACCGACGAGCAACGGCAGGCGGCGGGCGTGTTCCGCGACTTCCTGCTACAGCCTGACAACCAGCAGCAGGCGCTCACCCTGGGTTTCCGGCCCGCCAACCCAGCCGTGTCGTACCGCACCGAGCCGTTTACCCTTACGAACGGCGTGGACCCCGACCAGCCTAACACGACGTTGCAGGTGCCGTCGCCCCGCGTGCTGGTGGGGGTGAAGAACGCGTGGAGCATACTCCGCAAGGAGGCCAATATAGTGCTGGTGCTCGATGTATCGCCGTCGATGGGGGACGCCGACGACTCAGGCAGCAAGTACAGTAATGCGCTCGCGGGCATCCGCATCTTCCTCGAACAGACCCGCGACGTGGACCGCGTGGGCTTCGTGGTTTTCGACCGGGACGCCACTATCCTTGTGCCGGTTGACACGCTATCGAAGACGCGCAGCCGGATATTGGCCTATATCGATGACCCTGACAGGATCCCTCGTAACGATTCGACGGCTATATATGATGGGGCGGCGGCGGGCCTGGACGAGCTTGACCGGATGGATGATAAGGAGCATATCAATGCTATCGTCTTGCTCACCGATGGGCAGGACAACTCAAGCTCTAGCCAGAACAAGCGCCAGGTGCCCCAGCGTCTCAGGAAAGACCGCGACCAGCTATGGGCCGTCAAGCTCTTCCCCATAGCCTACGGCAGTGGCGACGAGGTAGACGTAGACGTCCTGCGCGAGTTCGCCACCATCACGCAGACCCGCCTCGTGTCAGGTGATACGGGCGACATCAGGAAGATATACGACGAGATGAGCAACTATTTCTAAATAGTGAGACACATGACTGAAAAATCTGCGCCAGTAGAATATATGCTGGGTAGCTCGAACCAACTACAAGCTTGTCATTCTGAACGAAGTGAAGAATCTCGTCCCTTACGCATGATCTTTAGGATGCAGATTCTTCACTTCGTTCAGAATGACAAAGCGGAGGCGGTCGGCTTCGTAGTGACTTGGCACTCTTTTCAGTCATGAGCCAAGAGCGGATGATGTAATCTGCTATCATGAACCTGACAAGAGGTCCATATGGATACTGCTAAACTGTTCAAGAAGGGCAGAAGTCAAGCCGTTAGTCTGCCCGAAGGGTACAGCTTCTCCGGCGACAAAGTCTTCATTAAGAAGATCGGTGATATTGTCCTGCTCGTTCCCGAAGACAAGCCCTGGCAGCCCTTATTTGAAAGCCTTGAGCTTTTCACTGAAGATTTCATGGCGGAGCGCGAACAACCGCCCGCTCATGTGATATAATTGCAACATTAAGTTTCAGATACCCCTTCCTAAACAGAGGAGCAACCTACCTTTGTCCACCGGCCATTCTGATGGGGAGTACGCGGCCTACAGGGTCATCGACGTGCTCAACTACGGCGGTTTTTTCGGCGGGGAGACCGTCACGCTGGACGCCCGGCCTCTGGCGAACCCCGACCGTATCTTCAGCTACATCATCCCTGAGCACCTGTTCGACAATCTCACCCAGCGCCATTTGATCCAGCCGGGAATAGCCCTCGGCCTCGTGGTAGACGGTGGCGAGGTGCGCGCGGCCCGCGTGCTGGGCGCGCCTACCCGCGAGCAGTTGAAAGAATTGGTCAAGCCGCCAACGCCGGAGGGTGAGGGTCCAGGCCCACGCGCCCTCTCTTATCGTTGCGCCAGTTGCGACCTGTGGATCGGAGGCACCCCCGACCGCCGCGACGGTTCCTATTATTGCCGATTGTGTGGAAGTAAACTAGGCTGAAACCGGGTTCCAAGTTCCTGGTTCCAGCCGGAATAGAGCTACTTGGAACTGGGAACCAGGAACCTGGAAACTAACAGGAGAACTAATGGACAAGACCCTACAGCTACTAAAAGACCTTACCGACGCGCCGGGCGTGCCCGGCCAGGAGGGGCCTGTGCGCGAGGTGATGGAGCGGTACCTGGCCCCTCACGGCGAGCTTATGTACGACAATCTCGGCTCCGTGGTGGGCATGAGGAGGGGGAAGGGCGCCCGCGACAACTCGCCCAGGGTCCTCATCGCGGGGCACATGGACGAAGTCGGCTTCATGGTCACCATGATCGATAGCGACGGGTTCATCAAGTTCCAGACCCTCGGCGGCTGGTGGGAGCAGGTCATGCTGGCCCAGCGCGTGCTCGTGCGCACCCGCAAGGGCGACCTGATAGGCGTATTTGGCTCCAAGCCCCCGCACATCCTGCCGCCTGACGAGCGCAAGAAGCCGGTCGAAAAGAGCGATATGTTCATAGACATAGGGGTGATGAGCAGGGAAGAAGCTATCGAGGCCGGGGTGCGCCCAGGCGACCCGATCATCCCGGTCTGCCCGTTCGCGCAGATGGCGAACCCCAAGATGCTGCTCGCCAAGGCGTGGGACAACCGCTTCGGTTGCGGCCTGGCGGTGGAGGCGTTCCGCGAGATAGGCAACGACCACCCCAACACGATCTACGCCGGGGCGACCGTGCAGGAAGAGGTGGGTTTGCGCGGGGCGACCACCCTTGCCAACCTCACCAAGCCTGACATTGCAATCTCGCTAGACGTGGGGATCGCGGGCGATACCCCCGGCATCAAGAAGCATGAGGCCCAGAGCAAGATGGGCGCCGGCCCGATCATACTGATCTACGACGGCTCGCTGATCCCGCACGTCAAGCTGCGCGACTTCTTTATCGACGTGGCCGAAGACGAGAAGATACCCTACCAGTTCGACTCGGTCGCGGCGGGCGGCACCGACGGCGGGCGCTTCCAGCTAGCCTACGAGGGCGCGCCCACCATCAACATAGGCGTACCCACCCGCTACATCCACTCGGCCACCTCCATGATGAACCTGGACGACTTCAACAACGCCACCCGCTTGCTGGTCGCAGTATTGAAGCGGTTGGATTCGGATACGGTAGCGGGGCTGAAGAGGTAAGACCGGACGGTAGACGGTGGACGGTGGACGGTGGACGGTAGACGGTAGTCGGAGGTATAACGTCCTTCGTCCTTCGTCCTTCGTCATTCGTCCCCAGACAGGAGGAACAACAATGAAGTTGAGACTCGCGGAACGGATGTACCGGCTCGGCACGGAGACCGCTTTCGAGGTGGCCGCCAGGGCGCGGGCTTTAGAGGCGCAGGGCAAGCCTATAATACACCTGGAGATCGGGGAGCCGGACTTCGACACGCCCACGCACGTACGCAAGGCCGCCGCCGAGGCGCTCGAGCAGGGTTACACTCACTACACCGGCGCAACGGGCATACCGGAATTGCGCAAGGCGGTAGCAGAGTACGCGGGCAAGAACCGGGGGCTGGAATTCGACCCGGAGAACGTGGTGGTCACGCCGGGGGCGAAGCCGATCATGTTCTACACAATCATGGCCTTGATCGAGCCGGGCGACGAGGTGATCTATCCCAACCCCGGCTTCCCGATCTACGAATCGATGATCAACTTCCTGGGCGGCGTGGCTATTCCTCTCCAATTGAGCGAGAGGCGCGATTTTCGCGTCAACCTGGAGGAATTGGAAAGTAAGATCTCATCCAAGACCCGGCTGATCATCATCAACTCGCCTCATAATCCGACGGGCGGCGTGCTCACCCGCGACGACCTCGAAGAAATAGCCCGCCTCGCGGTCAAGCACGATCTGGTGGTGCTGGCCGACGAGATCTACAGCGAGATCTTGTACGAAGGTAAGCACCACACCATCCTCGAGTTCCCCGGCATGATGGGCCGCACCATCCTCCTTGACGGCTTCTCCAAGACGTTCGCTATGACGGGCTGGCGGTTGGGCTACGGAATCTTCCCCGGCGAGTTGGTCCCGCACATCAGCCGCCTGATCATCAACAGCGTGTCGTGCACCTCGGCCTTCAGCCAGCGCGCCGCGATCCAGGCGCTGACCGGCCCGCGCAAAGAGGTGGATAAGATGCTGGAAGCGTTCACCAGCAGGCGCGATCTGGTGTACAAAGGCATCAACGATATACCGGGTCTGCGGGTCAACAAGCCCGAAGGCGCGTTCTACGTCTTCCCCAATATCACCGACACCGGCCTTACGTCACGCGAGTACGCGGACTACCTGTTGCGCGAGGCCGACGTAGCGGTCCTGCCCGGCACGTCCTTCGGCGAGTTCGGCGAGGGCTACATCCGCATCTCGTTCGCCAACTCCGAGGCCAACCTTTCGGAAGCATTGAAGCGCATCCGCAAAGTCAACGAAAAGCTGCCCGCCGTCGCCGCCGAAACACGAGCATAGCGAGTGCGGAATGTGGAATGCGGAGTGCGGAATGGTTGAGATGATAGGCGATGGTTAGTGTTAGTGCCTTTCGTAATTCCGCACTCCGCACTCCGCATTCCGCATTATTTCTCTTCGCCATTGCCTGCGCCCTGGCCGTATGTGCGGCGTCGTGGCGGCATACAGGCTCGCTGGCTTTTCCGATAGACGACGGGTATATCTACAGCAACTACGTGCTTTCAGCATCGCAGGGAGAGGCGTTCGTATATAACTCCGGCCAGAGCAGCGGCGGGATCACGGGCCTGGGCTGGTTTGCTCTGTGTGTTGCGGCCTACTGGTTACTGGCCCCTTTGCACGGGCTGTTGGGTGGCCTTGCTCCTATTGAAGTGCAGGCGGTCAGCCAGGGTCTTGCGCAGCAGGCGGGCCATCTTTACCTTGCCGCATACTTGCCTGGGGTGCTTTGCCTGGCCTTGACTGCGGTTGGGGTGTACCGGCTGGCACAACTCTCTCTGCCGGAGGCGGTCCGCAACACTCGGGCGCGCGATCTCGTATGTGTCTCGCTTGGAATGATCGCTGCCGCCGACCTGGGGCTGGTGTGGGGGGCGCTGTCGGGCCTTGAAGTGGCGCTCTCCTCGGCCCTCGCGGTGTGGGCGGTGGCGTTGCTTCTCTCCGATGTGAGGCGCGGCTGGTTGCGGTGGTCGCTTCTTCCTATAGCTTTGTTGCCGTGGGCGCGGCCCGATCTGCTCGCTATCAGCGCCGCTTGCGGCCTCTGGCTCCTGGTAAGGGCGCTTTCGTCCTCTCGGTCGGAGCGTGGCATTGGCATAAGAAACATATTTACCTATGCCGGGGCAGTTGCGGGCGGATTAGCCATGATGTGCGCCATCTATTATGCCGGCTGGGGGCAGCCGCTCCCAAGCTCGTTCTATGCGAAGGTTGGGGGCTTGCGCTCCGGCGCTAAGGTTCTCTCCGCGATCCAGGAGCTTATGATCGCGGGCCGGGCGCTGCCGTTCGTGGCGGCAGGGCTTGCCTTGATGGGTGGCCTGGTGGGGCTGCTGCCTTCATCTCGCAGACCGGTTGCCTCCGGTAGGGGAGAAGATACGGCGAGCGCGAACGGGGCGCGCCACGAGGCACGCTGGGCCGCGCTCTTGCTCCTCATGGTAAGCACATTCTACGTGCTTGCCTTGATGCTGACCCTGCCGTGGTTCGGGCAGGAGGACCGCTACCTCTTGCCGCTCCACCCGTTCCTGATCGTGCTGGTTGGGATGCTCATCTGGCGGATAGTTGGTCTGTTCCCGGTGGACAGGTTGCTTGCCATCCCCGGCTTTCGCCCGATAGTGCTTCTGGGGGCTGCCCTCATATTAGTGGGAGGCGATTACATATGGGCGACGCGCGAATATGCCGTCGAAGTACGCAACATTCGCGATGCGCACGTCCTGCCTGCCCTCTGGATAGCGGCCAATACGCCCCCGGATAGCGTGATAGCCTCGGAGCCGATAGGGGCCGTCAGGCTATTCTCAGGGCGGCGCACGGTCGATTTGGTGGGCCTCACCACGCCCGCCACCCTCGGCACCTACCGCGACTGGCCTCGCGCCTGGCCCGCTCTGCGCTCGGCGGGAGCGACCCACCTGTTCTTCTATCCGGCCTGGTTCGACGAGGGCGAGCCTCCCCCCTGGGCTGTGGAGCTACAGCAATTCAGCATACTCGACAACCGGATCGCAGGCTCGGATGTGATCGCCGTCTACAGGCTCGATTGGGCGCAATTTTCGGGGACTCGCTGACGGTGGGCGCGCATACATGACTTCTGTCCATCACGCACGAACGATATTCCCATTGATCGTGCGCGTGACCTGGATTATAGTTTTTATATGTTCTACGCACCGTTGATCTTCCTGGTGGGGCTGGCCGTTGGCTTCCTGGTGAACGTGGTGGCAACCCGGATCGCCGCCCACCGCCCACTCCTCGGCCCGCTCCATTGCACCCGCGCGGCGCACCCTCTCACGCCGGTGCAGGCGCTGCCCGTGGTGGGTTATCTCTTGCAGGGCGGGCGCTGCTCGACTTGTGGCAAGCGCATCAGCCTGTCCTATCCGCTCGTGGAACTGGCGACGGCTATACTGTTCCTCGTCGGCTATCTGCTTGAAGGCTTCGGGCCGGCATACGTCTTCCATGCCTCTTATGTGTCTTTCCTCATGCTTGTGCTGATCATAGACTGGAAGCACCGCGACATCTACATCACGGTGATAGCCGGGGGGTGCGGTATAGCTCTCCTGGGCAGCTTCTTACTGCCCGATGTGACGCCGTGGGGCGCGCTGATCGGCGCGGGCGTGGCGGGCCTCTTCTTCCTGCTGGCCTACGTCGCCGCCAGGCTTATCTTCCCCCGGATAGAAGAGCCTCTCGGCGCTGGCGACGTACTGCTGGCGCTGATGATGGGTTTGATGCTCGGCTGGCCCAATGTGGTGGGCGCACTGCTGGTAGGCCCCTTGATCGCTGGCGCGGCGGCGATCCTGCTGCTCCTATCCCGGCGCAGCAAGCTGGGGGACTTCATGCCCTATGGTGTAGCTCTATGTGCCGCCGCCATCCTCTTCCTGGTCTACCCCTCCCCCTTCGCCGAAGCCCTCCACCTTCCGGCCCTCTCGTATGTGGTGTCTAATCTCTTCAATCCGTGATCGGGGGTCGGGGGTCAGGGATCAGGGATCAGGAACGATGGCCTTAAGATCTGTCTGACGATGGAACTGCCTTAAGTCGGCAGAGCAGATT
>JBAURA010000494.1:0-6843 GCA_049580985.1 Chloroflexia bacterium | reverse complement strand
GGCACGTGCTGCCCGCCCCCACCCCAGGGGCCGCCCAGCGCAGCCTGTTCCAGGATTACACGGCTGTGCTCTCGACACTGGCGGCGCGGCAACCGCTGCTGCTGCTGCTGGACGATCTGCACTGGGCAAGCGAGTCCACTATCCGCCTACTGGCTCACCTAGCCGGGCGCCTCGCGGCCAGTCCTATCCTCGTCCTAGGGGCCTACCGACCGGAGGAGCTAAACCAGAGCCGTGACGGGGGACCACATCCTTTGCTCCAGGTCGCGCTGGCCTGGCAGCGCCAATGGGGCGACCTGGTCGTGGACCTGGACCGGGCCGCGCCTCGTGACGGGCGCGACTTCATCGACGCCTGGCTTGATCAGGAACCGAACACACTGGACGAAGGCTTTCGCGCTGAACTCGCTCATTGGACCGGGGGCCACGCGTTGTTCACCATCGAACTTGTGCAGGCCCTGCGGGCACGCGGCGCCGTTCGCCCCGATGCTCACGGCCAGCTAGTCGTTGCTTGCAACCCTAACTGGGAGATCTTGCCGCCCAGGGTCGAGAGCGTGATCGCCAACCGGATCGATCGGCTGGACACCGCGCTCCGGGCGGTGCTGACGGTGGCCAGCATCGAGGGCGAGACCTTCACCGCTGAGGTAGTGGCGCAGATCCTGGGCCTAGACGCCTACGCGCTGGTCCGGCGGCTGAGCGGGGAGTTAGATCGGCAGCATCGCTTGGTGGCGGCGGCGGGGACGCAACGGGTCGGGGCCGGACGGGCTTCCCACTACCGCTTTCGGCATATCCTGTTTCAGACCTACCTATACCATCATCAAGACGCCACGGAACGGGCCTACCAGCACGAGGCGGTCGGAGAGGCGCTTGCCGGGCTGTACGCAGCAACACCCGGGGCGGGAGATGAGATCGCCGGCGAGTTGGCGCGGCATTTCGCCGCCGCAGGCCTGATGGAACGCGCGCTTCCCTATCTTCAGCAGGCAGGTGCGGTGGCCTATACCAATGCCTACGCGGAAGCGCTAGCTTTTACACCCAGGCCGGGGTCGCGTCGGCGACCTCGCGCTAGAGATAACGGCCCTGCCCGTCCGCATCCATCTGCGGGCGATGGCGACCGACCCGTTCGCCACGGTCGAAGGGGAATGGCTGGCCAAGCAAGAGCTGGCTCTGGTGCTAGCCCACCGGCACGTACTAACTGCACTGATGGCAGAGTTGCTGCCTCTGCTCAGGGAGAGCTTTATAGTTGAGCAACCTACCGTGCGTGTTTTTGGAGAGTCCGGACACTAGAGGGTGTTATGAACTTTATCCTCTAAAATTGATAAACTTAGGGTATGACACGCAGAGCATACCCAACAGATGTGAGTGACGATGAGTGGGCATTCGTAGCTCCATACCTAACGTTGATGACCCAAGATGCCCCACAGAGAGTGTATGAGTTGAGAGAAGTGTTCAATGGACTGCACTACATAGTGCGTGCAGGTGTCTCTTGGCGCATGGTGACTAGCTGCTCGTACGGATAGTGCTTGCGTCGGACAACAGCACGGGAAGGAGCACGAGAGGCATGTAGAGGAAAGTGAAAGCTGTAACAGCTATATGTTGCGCGGATCAAGAAAGGTAACGGTTTCTGTGGCGTCTCGTACACCTTCCTCATTTCCCTCTTTCGCATCAGTTGCATCAGTTTCATGCCTATGGCCCATCTATTTTAGCACCTTGTTCACGAATGTTGTTGGCTTTCTTTATGCTTCCACTTGATGCAAATTAACGGCATCAGTGGCGCACGCAGTAAGGACAATTCATCGGGGTTCCTTGTCGGCATGATTCTATCCATGGCAAGAATATCCGATGAGTGGGGCCATTCTCATTATGTTTGGCACAGTTTCCTAATTGCCTTAAGTGGTTGTTCTCAATATATTCGGCACAAAGTGGGGCTATTATCATTATCTCTGTCCACAACGGACCTAATTTGTGCCGCCCGAAAGCTCCACCAAACGTGGAGCATTATCACTATCTTTGGCATCCGACACATTTATCTGTCATTTCCACATGACGCCGCCCTATCAAGCGTGTCTAACGCGCCATTGACAAAAGAGTGGCCTTATGCTAGCCTGTTGAACCAAGCGTAACCGGCACTGGCGAAGCCATCCCTGATGCTGTGCGCGATCGCTGGTCGGGTTTGATCTACGAGCAGCTAGACTCCTACACGAGCTTCAACAGCGCGATCACGACCTGGGCCGCGCTGGCAGCCCAGGAATAGCCTCTATACCAAACCCTTCGCACACCTACACTACTCGTTGGTGGCGCTATTCCAATATAAGGAGCAATGTACATGTCACAGCCACTGACAGCCATCGGCGACAACGGACAGCCTGTAGACTGGTGGTGTATATACAAAGTCCCAAAGGACGCGCGCCCGGCGACCGATGAGGCCGGGCATGCAGGCTCTGAGGCTACGGGATACGAGTATGTCTACTACGACCCCGATAGCCCGGCGCTCGCCGGGTCACAGAACCGCCTCGATGCACCCAACAATGCCATCAGCGCTACTTTGGGCCAGCTAATTCAATCTCAGGGCGACTCGGCTGGATGGATCTTCTACAACGACGAATTCCCACTGGAGCTTCACAAGACTAATGAGGGTAGTAAAGGCCATACAAAAGGCGTGCTCGCTTTCGACCTGGATACCGACAGTGCCTTCTGGCTGCTGCATTCCGTGCCCAGGTTCCCGCTGCCCGGCACCGACAATTTCCCAGCCGACGAGCTTGATTACGGCCAGACGTTTCTGTGTATCACACTGAAGGACGTTGCCACCGCCGAAACAATTGCCCAGCAAATGCTCTCGCAACAGGGGCCGCAAATCTTTGGCGCTCACTTTCCTCCGTCACTGGACACATCCAGCGTGTGGCAGGCGCTCGCCTCCGAGCAATTATCCCTGCTCTCCACCCCCAGCGATATCACCTTTGTATCCAGGGGAGGGCAGACGTTTCGGAGCATCGCCAAGAGCCGCCTGTGGGGCCAGGACTTGTGGACCGACCTGGTAGGACCTAACCTGGGAGTGGACCTCGATGTAGAATCGTGGCGGCGTGGGGCTATCCCCGGCGATGAGGACAGCGATAGTCGAGACTGGGTAGCCGATGACATCACCATCGATCTGCAACTGCTAGGGGCGCTATACTCCTGGCAGAACGCGAAGGACCATGCCAAGTGGGCAATGTCGGTCCAGGACAATGACGATTGGATATGCGTCGCGGACATCAATCGCCAGACCTCACAGGCCAAGCGCGGCGGCGGCGCGATCTGCTTCCAAAACAGCACCCTCTATGCCGGCCTCTCCCAGATCGTCAAGATCAAGCCCCCTGCGTAACAGTTCAGCATCAGTCTAGAGAAAACCAGGTCGTAGGGGCACCCCTTGTGGGTGCCCTGTTTCTATACCTGGATCTCGCTACAACAGGGCATCCACAAGGGGTGCCCCTACGAACAGTTGTCCCCACTCCGACTCTGTGCGCTTCAACTCTGGGTGGCCGAGAGTCCAGGCAATTAGTAAGCTCTACGTTGGAAGAACCTGTTAATAAGTAATCAGTTAGGGATACGAAAGCCATCTTCTAGTTTCAAAGACACTTATATACAAGTGTTGACAAGTTGCGACAAATAGGCTATGATGTTATTGATGCAAGACTCTGTCGCCCCGCTCTGCTCTAAGGAGATACACCTTATGCCCGGCTTGAACGAAAGCGATCCAAACGATTACCGAGTTGCCAGGGGCAAGCTAAAGGATGGCTGGACCTACAATGTCGAGCGCATCCCCAAAACTGACAGGTTTCGTGCGACCGTGCTACACCCTTACGGCGATGCACCATCTGGCGGTACTCCCTGGCCTATAGAGGACTCTAGCTTCAACGCGGATCCCGCGCACCCGACATATCCCACAGTCGAAGAGGCCATATCTGCCGCCGAGGGGTACGTTGACAGGTTGAGCGAGCTAAGAGGCTACCCGGACCCGGACAAAATGAGCGCCAGGGGCTTCCGGCCCGCGCTTTGGTAGAGGAGTATATATGCCCAAGATGACAGGTGATGTAAAGACGGGCCGCTACTATATCCGCCTCCCGGAGAAGACCATTGCCGAAATAGACGCATACATCAGTGAATCGGGTATGTATCAGGCCTACTTCCTGAGTAACGCGCTGATTGTAGGGGCACGAGTAATGGCTCGCCAACTGAACCCTGAACGTTTCTACACGCATGAGATGGTGGAGGCTATAGCTACCCAGCGCAATAGCCAGCGGAATGGAAGTGAGCAGAGGCATGAGGAAGACGCAAGTGATCTGGAATAAGTAGCAATCCGAGCAAAGGATGCGCTTCAGCGGCTGCGTTACCACGCAATATGGAGGATAGCACAATGTCCGAACAAGAAAAGTCAGCAGAAGAGACAAGAGAAGATACCAGGGTTGAGATGAGGCGTCGCTTTGACGCGGCTAACGCGGAGGCCAAGAACAGGCGTCAGGTAAGGTACGACGCTCGAGGGACCAGGCAGGCAGAAGAGGATAAGCGCTGGGCCAGACCCACGCGTGAGGCGAGCGACGATACCCCTGAAGTCGGCGAAAACGACTCATCAGGTGGCTAAGGCTCCTACATCCTACGCCAGCACGTAGACCACCACCGCCCACACATCGCAGTAAGGTAGCTGGACCTGCACGCTTCTCTCCCGTTGCGTCCACTCTAGCGCTAATGCTCGTTGTCTTTCAGGCGCAAGAAACAGCACCTTTTTTACCGGCGGTAGGTCCTCTATCCGCAACTCGATACTATCTATAAGCTCGGTGGTGCTATGCGGAGCGTTCCACAGCACATCATGCTGGCCGGTCAGGTTGATCAGGTGCACGACTCGATAACCGGGTTTACTGCGCGTAATAACCCACATCGTCTCGGCCCTGGCTTCCCGGCTCAAGAGCACACCTGGGCGAGAGCTGATCCCTCTTGACCTCTCATCACCATCCTCTCCCCCCAAGGCGACTTCCCAGTCCTCTATGTCAGGGGCAATGAACAATTCCTCATATCGCACCAGGAAATCGTAATAAGCTCTCATCCTGGCGGCAAAACTTGGCCGCATAGTCGCGTACTTGGGGTAGTAAGGATCGCACAACACACCGTCTTGTTCGCCGAGCAGCAGGTGAAACCCGCCGCTGGCCGAGATAACAGCCGTAGCCAGCAGGGCAGCCGCTTCGGCTCCCTCGATAGTTTCGTCGCTCTCATCTAAAAAGGGCGATAAATATGCCGCGAGAATCACCTGCTTATCTTTCCCCAGGCGCTTCCCCTCGCGGATTAGCTCTCTGAGGTCGTTATAGGTGACGTATGGCGGCCATACTTCTATATACACGGCATCCTGGCTGGTTGGAGCCACCGTCTCTATAGGCCAATTCTCCACCGCGTTGAATATCACCCCCGCACCGGCCCGCTCGGCTACCACCGCCGCTCGCGCCCGGTCTATTAGCGCGGGGAAATGCAGAGACAGGTCCACTAGCTCGCCCGATGCGGTATAAGCTGTCTTGGGAAAGCCGTACTGGTCGAGGTGGATGCCATCAAAACCCAGCTCGCGCACCGCTTCCGCGAACTCCGCCACGATAAGGTCAACCCACGGCGAGCCGGGAGCGATATTCATGATATAGAAAAGCTCGGCCAGGCTGATAGGCACGCCCGCCTCGCCATACAGCCTGAGTTCCGTATGCCGGTCGGCGTATTCCGGCTCGGCCCCGTACACCGCCCCATAAGCCATCGCCGCGCCGCCCCCTGCCTGCACACCTCTAATGCCCGCGCGCACGGTGCGAAGAGAGAGGTTGCGGCCCAGGGCATCCGTAAATTCCTCTTCGGGAGGCAGCAGCCGGTAGTGCCTCCACATCCAGTCGTAGAACTGCACGACGTTCAGGTGATAGCGCACGAGCGAGCGGCAGCGCGCCTCCATGCCGGTCACCTGGTCAGGTCCGAAGTCGGACAGAAAACCGTAGCGCGGCGCCTGCGACCATCGCTCTAGCACGTCCAGGGCACCGCTCGCCTGCGCCAACGCCTCGCCATCTCGCCCGTAGAGCGTGGCGTCTAGCCCATAGCCTCGCAACGGAGTGGTTGGTGGCGTAACAGTGAAAAGGAAATCGCCGGTACTATTAGCCTCAAGTTCTACGCTTTGCTCCAGCTCCCTCACAGTGTCGGCCATGTGCACAAGCTCAAGCACAAGCAGGCCGCGTAAAGACTCGTCGCCCTGATAGTCCACCGTGACGGTGATGGTTGCGGCTTCGCCGGGCCGGTAGGTAGCCTTGTCCGGCACCACGTCTCGGATCAAGGGCGTATCGGATGGCATGGGCTATCCTTTCCGCGAATGCAACATCAACGTCAGGTAGGAGGCATGGGACCACAGGAGGGGACTGGCGATTGGACCCCAGCGCTTCTCCCAGACGGGCAGCATCTCAGGTTGGTTCAGGTGGCATGGCACCTGCTCCGGCAGAGCGCCTCCTGCCTCTGCCTGGCCCTCCACCCATGTGAGCAGCGCTTGCGCCCGCGCCGCCTGGCCGCTATCTATGTAGTACCAACCCAGGTACGACGTGAGCAACACCCACTCGCCGCCGCCGTAGTAGCTGTCTTCCATATACCTGTGCACCCCACCGCCTTCGCGCCGCAGGTCTGCCTCGATACGCTCTACGGTTCTCTTCATCAAAGGATCTTGTGGGGAGAGTAGCCCGTAAGGGGTAGCTACGTGGAGCAAGCTGGCGTCAACTGCGTCGCTCCCTATGAACTTACACAGGCTACCCTCGCTGACGCATTTGTCCAGCACGAAGCGCCTGATGAGGGAGGCTGCTTCGGAGGCAGCCAGGG
>JBAURA010000493.1:0-7146 GCA_049580985.1 Chloroflexia bacterium | reverse complement strand
GATATAGGGCGGGCACGGGGACCCGCCCCTACGAGATTAATCCGACAACATTGGGGCATGCCTTGCCCTGCTAACTGCTGTTACAATGGATCAACGGCTTGCCGCTATAGCTTTGAGCGATTCTACCAGGCGATCTATTTCGTCGGGGGTGTTGTAGTGGACGGCTCCGACGCGAACTGCTCCACCGTTGTCTTCAAGGCCGAGGCGTTGCATGATGCTGAGGGCGTAGTAGTTACCTGACCAGGAGAAGATGCCGCGCGCGCCGAGGAGGCGCTGGACTTCGGGGCTTGGCATGCCATCGAGGGTGAAGGCGAAGGTAGGCACGCGCCGGTCGAGGCGGGAGGGGTCGGTGATGCCATATAGGCGCAGGTCGGGCACGGATAGGAGGCCGTCGAGGAGGGAGGCACCCAGGGTAGTCTCGTAGGCGCGTATGGAAGTCATGGCGGAGACGAGGGCGGAGCGAAGGTCGCCTTCTCCTTCCTCTAAGCCCACAGCGCGCCTGCCGAGGTCGGCCAGGTAGTTGATAGTGCCGACCAGCCCGGCCAGACATTCGTGGTTCTTGGTGCCGGTCTCGAACTTCTCCGGGACGGTGTGTGGGGCGGGGCGCAACTGATATTCGGGTATGCTTTCCAGAAGCTCGGCGCGGCCCCAGAGGATACCGAGATGGGGGCCGAAGAATTTGTAGGAAGAGCAGACGAGGAAGTCTATATCGAGGGCCTGTACGTCGATGGGGCCGTGGGGACCGTAGTGGACGGCATCCACCCACACCCAAGCGCCTACGGAATGGGCCAGGTCGCGTATGGCCGGGAGGTCAGTGATTGTGCCAACGGCGTTGGAGGCATGGGTGACGGCGATGAGGCGGGTTTTGGGGGAGACCAGGGAGGCGAGGGCGTCCATATCGAGGGTGCAGTCTTCGAGGTTGACGGGGGCGCGGTGGACGGTAATGCCGAGCGCCTGGAGGTCGGCCCAAGGGGTGATGTTGGCGTCGTGGTCGAGGTCGGTGACAATCACTTCGTCGCCGGGGGAGAAGAGGCGGGCCAGGCCCCGGCTGAGGGAGTAGGTGAGGGTGGTCATGTTGGGGCCTAAGGCGATCTCGTGGGGAGAGGGCGCGCCGAGGAAGGCGGCCATGGCTTCGCGGGCGGCCTGGATAACGGCGTCGGTGCGTTGGCTGGTGAGGAAAGAGCCGTGGGTGTTGGCGTTGGCGCTCATGAGGTAGTTAGCGATGGCGTCGATGGTGCGCCGGGGCACCTGAGTGCCGGCAGGGTTGTCGAGGTAGAGGACGGGGGTGCCGTCCTGTTCGACGGAGAGGGCGGGGAACTGGGCGCGGACCCAGTTGGTGTCGATGAGAGGTAGGGTTTGAGTGTCTGCGGTCATTTTGGGCCTCCAGGTGTGATATGTTATCCTACTATACACTCTTGCGCGAAGAGCGCCTACCAGGGAAGCACGAAGATTCGGCATAAAAAGTAAGGAGCATATAATGACGCGAATACAGTTTGGTTGGACGATGCCAAGCGGGATGCCTGAGAAGTCGATGCGGGGAGAGCATCTGGCGGTGATAGATAGAGGGCTGAATATGGTCAAGGGGCGGTTCGATTCGGCGTGGTTCGTGGACCATTTGCAGTTCGACGACCGCGACGTGCTGGAAGGGTGGTCGGCGGTGACGTATCTGGCGGCGCTACACCCGGAGTTTCAGTTCGGGCACGCGGTCATCTGCCAGTCGTTCCGCAATCCGGCGCTGGTAGCCAAGGCCGGGGCTACGTTGCAGTACCTGACGGGAGGGCGCTTCATCCTGGGTTTGGGCGCGGGGTGGAAGGAGGACGAATACACCTCCTATGGGTACGAGTTCCCACCGGCTGGGGTGCGCGTGGACCAACTCGAGGAGTATATACACGTCATCAAGGCGCTGTGGCGCGACGAGCGGGCGACGTATGAGGGTGAGCATTACCAGGTGAAGGAGGCGTGGTGCGAGCCGAAGCCCGACCCGGTGCCGCCGATCATGGTAGGGGCGATGAAGCCGCGCATGATCGCGCTGGCGGCGCTGCACGCCGACTGGTGGAACGTGTCGTGGACCAGTATAGAGGACTACCGGGGGATGGTAGAGGAGTGCGAGCGGGCGTGCGAGAAACTGGGGCGCGACCCGAAGAGCCTGCGGCGGACGTGGTTCGGCGGGTGCGCGTGCGCACCGACGGAGGCGGCTCTGAAGGAATTGATGGGAGATAGGAAGTTCCCGGAAGGCGGGATCAAAGGGACGACGCAGGAGGTAATAGACAAGATAAGCGTGTTCATAGAGCTGGGCGTGGACTACTTCATGTTCGGGACGCCAGGGATACCCAACCTCCTCTCGCTTGAGACGTTGATGGGTGCAGTGATCCCGGCGATCGACGCCAAGATTTGAGGCTAAGTTTATGCCTGAAATAATCATCAGGCAGGCAACCGGGGACGACTACGAGGCGCTGAGTGAACTTTTCGCGCATGGGACTGACATGCACCACGCCGCCGAGCCTGGAATAATCGGCCCCTCGTCCGCCCGCCCGCTCTCGCGGGACTTCATAGAGCGGTTCGTGCAAGGTCTGGATACTAATTTGCTGGTGGCAGAACTTGCGGACAAACAGACCGTAGTCGGCTTTGCGCAGCTTGTGGTGGAAGACACCGGCGAGCGGCCGGGCCTCATGCCCAGGCGCTACGTCGTTGTTATCGACATAGAGGTGTTGGAGGCGTATCGCGGGCAAGGTATCGGGCACAAGCTGATGGCGGCCTCCGAGGAGTGGGCGCGCGCCACAGGCGCTACCCAAATGGAACTTTCAGTCTGGGACTTCAACGACAGGGCACGCGCCCTCTACGAATCGCTTGGCTACCGCACCACCTATCGCCAGATGCTCAAAGAACTGCCTGCGATGGACGATGGATGATAGACGATTGGGCTTCCCCCAGAAAAGTGGTTCTACGTCACTTCTGGTGATGGGTGCCCAACAAATAATCGACTACCGTGGATGAGAAACAACTGGTCAGGACAAGCAAGTTCCTCAGCCTCGTGCTACGCCATAGGCCGCAACTGGCGGGGCTGACTCTGGATAGCGCCGGGTGGGTCTCAGTGGAGGCACTGCTTGCCGGGTGCGCTTCCAAAGGTTTGCCTATCACGCGGGGCGAACTGGAGGAAGTAGTCGCCAGGAACAACAAGCAGCGCTTCGCGTTTGACGAGAGTGGGATGCTGATCCGTGCCAACCAGGGCCATTCTGTGGAGGTGGACCTGGAGCTGGAGCCGGCGGAGCCGCCCGACGTGCTGTACCACGGGACGGCGGAGCGGGTAGGGGAGGCTATCAGGCGGGAGGGGTTGAAGAAGATGTCGAGGCATCACGTTCACCTGTCGGCGGACGTGGAGACGGCGCGGATAGTAGGGGCGCGGCATGGGAAGCCGCTGGTGTTGCGGGTGAACGCCGGGGCGATGCGAGCGGCGGGGTTCACGTTCCACAGGTCGGAGAACGGGGTGTGGCTGGTGGAGCGAGTGCCGCCTGAGTATTTGCAGGCTGATACTTAGCCTTTGATGTGGTTGATATTGTCTTTGCCGCCTGGGGCTTCGTAGCCCTGTTCGCCTTCGCCGTCTTCGGGCACATGTCCTTTGTTGGCTATGTCGCCCTGGGTGCGGTCGGGCTGCGAGCCTGCGCTGCTGGGCGCGCCCTGGGGAGAGCCTCCCGCGGCGTTTACGTTCACTTGGTCGTTGGGCGCGCTGCCGCTGTCGGGTTGGGTGCCCTGGTCGGATGCGTTCATGTGTTGATCTGACATATTGTGCCTCCTTGTATGCTTTCTATGTGATCTATGCTCTATACAGCAAGTATTATTCCCTCTCTTGTGGGTGTGGAGGGTGACGTGTTACATTACTCTTTGTGAGTGTTGATTTAGGGATTGCGTGGTGTGGGGAGGATAAGGCATTCCCGGCCCCATAGATTGCAACGAGATTGGAGGGAGTTGGATGCCTAGTGGGCCTGAAAGAGTGCAGGCGGCATTGCACGAGCAGGGGATCGACGTGCAGGTGGTGAGATTGGCGGATAGCACGCGCACGGCTCCTGAAGCGGCGGCTGCTGTGGGTTGTGAAGTGGGGGCTATCGCCAAGTCGCTGCTCTTTATGGCGGATGGAGAGCCGTTGCTGGTTATCTGTGGGGGCGACAGGCGGGTAGACCCGGCAAAGGTGGGGGCGCTGGCGGGCGCGAGCAGTGTGAAGATGGCGTCGGCTGAAGAGGTAAGGCGGTATACGGGGTACGCCATAGGGGGCGTGCCGCCGGTGGGGCACACCACGCTCTTGAAGAAGCTGATGGACGAAAGGATGTTGAGATGGCCGCTGATCTACGCGGCGGCGGGGGCGCACGATGCCTTGTTCCCTATCGACCCACGAGTGCTTGCGGATAAGAGTGGGGCGAGCCTGGCGGACGTGGTGGTCGGTGATACTTGATGAGCGAAACGCGAAGCGCGAGGGACGGAACCGCCAAGACGCCATGAGCGCCAGGGTTCGCCAAGATTTATTTTGTGGGAAGTCTCGCATCGCATTTCGCTTATTGGGGAAGGATGATTGATGCGGCGCTTGTTGATGGCGATACATGATGCGTTGCTGGCGTATTATGGACCGCAGAGCTGGTGGCCGATGCGCACGGGGAGTGCGTGGGAGATCATGCTGGGGGCGGTGCTGACGCAGCATACTTCGTGGACTAACGTTGAACTGGCTCTGGGCAACATTCAGGTTGTGTGGGGCGAGGAGGGATTGAGGCGGCCGGAAGTGTTGCTGGCTGCGCCATTGGATGTGTTAGAGGCGGCTGTGAGACCGGCGGGCTTCTATACTCAGAAGCCGAATCGGCTCAAGACGCTGGCGGGATTCGTGGTGGAGAAAGGAGGGTTGGAGGCGCTGAAGGCTTCGGGTGAAGAGACGGCGGTATTGCGTGGGGAACTGCTTGGTTTGAAAGGGATCGGGCCTGAGACTGCCGACACGATCCTGTTGTACGCGCTGAACCGTCCGGTGTTCGTGGCCGATGCATATGCGTTGCGGGTGTGTGCTCGCTGGGGGCTGGTGGAGCCTAAGGCGGGCTATTACGCTGTTCAGAAGTTGTTCATGGACAATCTGCCGCACAACGCCGATTTGTTCAACGAGTACCACGCGCTCATCGTGTCGCACGCGAAAACACTTTGCAGGCCGAGGCCACTATGCGAGGCGTGTCCTCTGAACCTTCCGGTGCCGGTGGGCGTAGAAAGGATGGAGAGCTGGGTTTGTCCTAAGTTGTACATAGTGAGGTAGAGGGAGCATAGAATTATGTCGAAGTATTGGGTGCTGGCAGCAGGGGTTATATTGATGCTGGCGGGGGGCACATTCTTTTTGCAAGGGATAGGCGTGCTGCCGGGTAGCTACATGACGGGGCGGATGTTCTGGGCGTGGGCCGGGCTGTTGCTCCTGGTGGTGGGTGGAAGCGTGGTCTTTTTCGGGTGGCGCGGGCGGCGCGTTCCTTGACACCTATGAGCGCATATGGTAATATACTGGTGCCTACACGTGCTTTGGGTTGCACCGAAGCCGAGGCAATGGAGGCGTGGTGTAGTGGCCTAACATGCGGCCCTGTCAAGGCCGAGACCGCGGGTTCGAATCCCGTCGCTTCCGCACTTACTAACAAGGTTGACAACTACAAACTTCATGAGCGGCAAGAGATAGTTAATCCTCTATACTATCCTCCTGGTTCCGCGTGTTCATTAATTCCTCACCACAAATTAGTCTCGCGCGCGTGCATACCAGAGCAGCGATGGGTCGAAATTGCCTAACGTCATGCTAGAGGATTGAGTATGCGTTTGGAATGGCCATTACAACTCAGGGCCTCTGTAGTAATGGGACGTGTCACATGATAGAGCGCTGGGGATTGTACTGTCACTTATGATTTTTCAAGCCTCAAGCAGCAGGAGATCGTTGACCCTTTACCTATCAGGAGCAAGAATGGATTGAACGCCTTCGTCATCATGCTGCTATGTTGATGTCGTAAGTCTATTGGATGAGGTTGCGCACCAATGTGCTATGGGAGAGAGTCTGCGACTTCTAGCAAGTCAGTATGAGGTCTCATAGGAGACTATCCGATCTATCGTCAAGGAAATGGCAGACCCTCACGACACTATAACTAGCACCTCGGTTCTCAGTCAGGCAATCACAACCAAAGGATAGCTGGCCGCGCGTTCGTATGTCCAACCGCCCTATCACTCCCCAGATATAGCTTGCCTTAGTCGAGCGTAAGGAAACTTAGGTTATCCTGACTTAGAGAATAACTCATGCTTCGCTATACCATGTTATCCTGTGCGCTTTCCAATCTAAATTAAATGGCGCTCTGCCGGAATAGAGGCGGATTCGATATCGGGTATCTTCGACAAGCGGTCCACAAGGGTATCTATATCTGCATCGTCCTCCACGTATGCGTAGGATAATCGTCGTGCCAATGGATGTTTAGCCTCTGGGTTGAGAGGACCTGCCTTGCGGACTGCCTTCCAACTATTGATCCTAGCCAGGATGGCTCCTTGCCTCTTAGCAGGCACATCTGATTTGAACTTGAATGTTATTGAGCGCATAGAGTTAACCTCGCGCCCATTGTATCATTCTTGCAACAAGTTGAGCAAGTTCAGTCGCCCCGCACCGTAATCCGGATCGAACTTGTGCCTACCCATTGCAGGCACTCGGTCGGCTGTCTTCATCAGAGTATCGCGTACTGTTTGTGGGTCGCTCCCTCCTTGGTTGGCTATCAAAAGCGCTACCGCAGCAGTAACGTGAGGCGTGGCCATCGAAGTGCCGTCCCATGCGGCGTAGTCGGTATCTCTTGGTATTGGTCGGCCCAGGACCCAGCCGCCCCCATCTCCTCGTACAGCCTCGAACTCTGCTTGGCCCGGGTACGTAGGCAAGGTGGACCATATAGCCACTCCAGGAGCACTAATGGAGATATGATCACCGTAGTTGGAAAAGTTGGCGACCTTATCGTCTACACTGGTAGCACCTACAGCGATTACCCCGGGTATGGCAGCCGGATAGGAAGTAGGGCTGCCGTACTGCCTTTCATTTCCCATCGCTGCGACAATGGTCGTGCCGTTGTCTATCAATGCTTGAAACAGATCTTTCTCTGCCTCGTCCGGTTCGCCGGAACC
>JBAURA010000492.1:0-3975 GCA_049580985.1 Chloroflexia bacterium | reverse complement strand
GCCCAATGAAGTGACAATCTGTGGCTATCATGTGCCTTGAATATTCAAGTTTAGCGCCTGATTGCTACTTTTCAGACAGTCTCTAAGCGATGTTACACACTACTTTCCCACATGCTTGCCGCCCCCTCATCCCACGTTTATAATCTTACTGCCATCGTCTACCGACAACCGACAACCGACAACCGACAACCGACAACCGTCCCCCCAAAGGAGCTACCACCCACATGCCCATGCCTTTCAGCACCCTGGCTGAAACCCTCGAAGCCCTGGAACCTGTCACAGGGCGCATCCAGATGATCAATATGCTGGCTGAGATGCTCAAGCAGGCCGGGCCTGGGGAGATAGGGCAGTTGCTCTACCTCAGCCAGGGCCGCCTTTTGCCGCACTTCATCCAGAAGGAATTCGGGATGAACGAGCGGCTGATATACCGCTCCGTGGCCCAGGCGTACCAGGCGCAGCATGACGAAGTGGTTGAGCGCTCCAAGCAGTTGGGGGATGCGGGGCTGGTGGCCCAGGAGTTCGCCATGCGCTTGCAGGCGGGGAGCTTCCTCCCCCGGTTGGAGCAGGAGCCTATATCGTTGCAGGAAGTATATGATCTGCTGATGCAGATCACCGAGACTGTGGGGTCGGGCAGCCAGGAGGGGAAGGTGTCTCGGCTGGCGGCGTTATTCGGGAGGCTGTCGCCCCTGGAAGCCAAGCACGTGGCGCGCATCGTGGTTGGGCGTTTGCGTGTGGGTGTGGGCGACCCTACCCTGCTGGATGCGCTCTCGCTTGCTAAGGCGGGCGACAAGTCGTTACGCCCACCATTGGAGCGCGCGTACAACCTGTCGAGCGACCTGGGGCTGGTGGCACGCACTCTCTACGCGTCGGGGCCGGAGTCCCTGGACACTATCCGGGTGAAGGTGGGCAACCCCGTGCGCATGGCACTGGCCGAGCGCGCCGATAGCGCCGAGGAGATATTGACGCGCCTGGGCAAGTGTGCCGTGGAGCCAAAGTTCGACGGCTTCAGGATGCAGATACACAAGGACGGCGACACCGTCTCGATCTTCTCTCGCGGACTTGAGGACCTGAGCGGTATGTTCCCCGACGTTGTGGAGGCGCTTCACAAGCAGATCGCCGCGCATGCCATCATCATGGAGGGCGAGGCGCTGGCCTACGACCCGGATACAGGCCAGTTCCAGCCCTTCCAGGTGACCTCGCAACGGCGCAGGATACATAACATCGATGAGATGCGTACGTCGTTGCCCTTGCGTCTCCTTGCGTTCGATCTCTTGCTGGTAGACGGGCGCGACCTGACGCAGGCCCCGTACACCGAGCGCCGGGAAGCGTTGGAGGCCGCGATTGCGCCCCGGGAGGGCCTGGGTGGGATAGAAGCTTCCGCCAAGATCATCACCGAGGACCCGGAGGAGATCATAGTCTTTTATGAGGATAGCCTGGGAGAGGGCCTTGAGGGGATAGTGGCGAAGCGGCTGACGGGGACCTATGACGCTGGGAAGCGGGGCTTCAACTGGATAAAGATGAAGCGCTCGTACAACCGGCAGATAAGCGACACGGTAGATTGTGCCATAGTGGGTTATTATTACGGCAAGGGAAAGCGCGCTTCCTGGGGCCTGGGGTCGCTGCTGGTGTCGGTGTACGACAAGGCGACCGATACTTTCCCGACGGTGACCCGCGTCGCCAGCGGCCTCTCGGACGAGGGGTGGCAGGAGTTGTGCAGGCGGCTCGAAGCCGACAAGCTGCCCCACCGCGATCCGCGAGTGGTGAACGTGATCAGCCCGGACGTGTGGGTTGTGCCTCGCTACGTGTTGGAGCTTCAAGCCGACGAGGTGAGTCGCTCGCAGATGCACCCTGCTGGCCGCACAGATGGCGGGCCGGGCTACGCTCTACGCTTCCCCAGGATCGTCAAGGAACGCTCAGAGCGCACCCCCGAAGACGCAACTACGGTAGAGGAGATCATCGAACTGTACAAGATGCAGGGCAAGGGCGATACGCGCGGCAAGCGCAAGAGCGAGGACGCGGAAACCGAGTGAAACGTAAAACGTAAAACGTAAGTGACCTGTGATTGGCTGGTTACGTTTTACGTTTTACGCCAGAGAGAATTGCGCTATGAGTGACCTTGGGCACGTGGTATCCATCAACGTCGGGCAGCCGCGCTTAGTGGAGTGGTTGGGGCAGACCGAAATGACCTCCATCTGGAAATCGCCGGTCGCGGGTAGGTTGGCGGTGCGCGGCGTGAACATCGCGGGTGACGATCAGGCCGACCGCAAGCATCACGGTGGGCGCGATAAGGCCGTTTACTCCTATGCTGTGGAGGACGAAGCGTGGTGGGCGGAAACGCTTGGGCGGCCCATAGAGCCTGGCACGTTTGGGGAGAACCTTACGCTTGCCGGTATCGACGTAACGAATGCGTTAATAGGTGAGCGGTGGGAGATCGGGAGCGTCGTCTTCGAGGTAGCACAGCCGAGGATCCCCTGCTGGAAGCTCGCCGCCCGCATGGGCGATCCGAGCTTCCCCCGGCAGTTCGGTGACGCGGGGCGTCCGGGTGCGTATTTGCGTATCATTCGAGAAGGTGATGTTGCCGCCGGGGACGAAGTGCGAATCGTCCACCGTCCGGCGCATGGGCTGACCGTAGCCGATGTGGCCCGCATATACCACCAGGACCGCGATGATTACCACCTTTTCCTGACCGTGCCGGAGTTGGCCGAGACCTGGAAGCGGTGGGCCAGCCGGCGGGCCGGGTATAACAGGTGGAAAAGCGAACGAGCCAGGCAAGCGGCGGAGCCGGCTCAATAGGAGGAACCTTTGGGGGAGATCAAGAAGCAGATCACCATTAACGCGCCCGTGAAGAAAGTGTACGAGTACGTTGCGAACCCTCGCAACGCGCCGCGCTATATCAGCTCGATCACGAAAGTGCTATCGGGTCCAGAAGACGATCCCGCGCCCAGGCAGGTGTGGCGCGCGGAGGCAGATTTTCTCGGCCAGAAGCGCCAGCTCAATCTGCGCATCAGCGAATTGATACCTAACAAGCTCGTGCGCTTTGTGCTGGAGGGCGACCCCGAAGCGGTCGTGCAATTGCGCTTGACCGCCGACCAATCGACGCCAAGCACCGCCGTAGCGCTATCGCTCGATGCAAACGGAGTGCCGTCCCTTCTTTTGAACGCGCTGCTGGGGGGTCTACTGTCGCAGGATATGTTGAGGCTTAAACGGTTATTGGAAAGCTAGCCTTTGTGATATGCCTTGCTTTATGGTTCAATAGTGGTGTAGAGTGATCGGCTTGGTGGGAGTGTAGCTGTATGCAAGAATTGGATAAGCGACTTGGGCTCCTGCGCCTCCTGCTGGCCGACATACAGGGCAAGCAAGCGCAATTGGCCGAAATGGAGGGCCAGTACCAGGCTCAGTTGTCCCGCATCGTGGACTTTGTGGTGTATCGTGAAGGGGATGTGGCTAATGCGCTGTCGTTGATGTCCGAGGTGCAGAGCAAGCTGGACGAGGTGGTGCAGACCGCGGCCCACCTCTCCCTGATCGAGAGCCGGGCTACAACCGAGCTTGATGTGCTGAAGCTGACCAAACAGGTAACGGATGCGCGGTCGCAACTGGCAGACCTGGAGCAGCGCCAGCGCGACCTCTCCTCCAGGTTGGAAGCGCTTTCAGGCCCAAAGGCCGACGTAGAAGGCGATGCGGACAGGCCCCTGGAGGACATACGCACTGTGCAGACCGAGGTTTCGGACGTACAGGGAGAGATCGCCCGCCTGAACGACCTGATAACCGAAGCCAGCGAGCGCGCCGCCAGGATGATCCAGGCAGCCACGCGGGGATGAGGACGGTTGTCGGTTGTCAGTTGTCAGTTGTCCGTGGACGACGTAAAACGTAAAACGTAAGCGACACATGATGCATCAAGCATTACCTCACAGGGCAAACTTCAATTCCCACTTAAGGAAGTTCCATGGGAAGTGAAGTTCCCACCCAGACCAGGCG
>JBAURA010000491.1:0-5463 GCA_049580985.1 Chloroflexia bacterium | reverse complement strand
CAACTGACAACTGACAACTGACAACCCTTGACATCGTGGGAAGATGTGCCAGAGAATCATGCATATGAACGCTCGATCTGGAGTGGGCCGCGTGTGGTATATCGGCGGTGTGGTTGCAGCGCCTGTCGCCCTTTACTTGCTGGCGGCGGCGCTGCTGCTGTTCGATCTGAACCGCCACCCGAACTTCACCTATAACTGGGAGAACAATACGCTCCGAGGGTTGTACCCCTTCGTGGAGCAACCCTCGCTTGCTCCCTTTAAGTTGCTCGAAGGGCTTATGACGGACAGCGGGCAGTCGCCGTGGGTAGTGCTGCCGGCGTGGGCCGGGTTCGGGCTGGGCGGGCCTTCGCTGTTGTGGCTGAGGGTGCCGGTGGCGCTGATTTCGGCTATGGCGGTGCCGCTTGTCTACTTCGTAGGACGGTGGACGGTGGACGGTGGGCGGTGGGGGGGAGCAAGTGCGAATTACGAATTACGAATTACGAATTACGCGATGGACCATCCACCGTCTACCGTCTACCGTCCACCATCCACCGTCGTCCCAGTAGTGTCCGCGCTGCTGCTGGCTTTGTCGCCGGTATATCTGCTTTATGGGAGGACGGCGACGGTGGTGGGGGTGTCGCTGGTGCCCGCGTTGCTGACTGTGCTGGCGCTCATGGGGGTGTTGCGGAGGCCGGACCTCTGGTGGCGGCCGGTGGCGTTGCTGGGCACGCTGGCGCTGGGGGCTTATGGGTATGCGCCGCTACGGTTCCTGTGGCCTATGTGTGTGGGCTTGCTCTTGCTGGAAGCGTTCTTGAGCAGGAAGGAGCGGTCGCGGAAGAGGCGGCTGGTGGCCTCGGCTGCGTTGCTCGTGGTGGCTATGGCGGCGTTTATCACGGCGCTCGATTTCGACCACGGGCACGACCTTGTCGCCTCGGTGGGGCATTATTATGCAGGCCGGGGAGAACATATCGCGAACCTGCTCGCGAACGCGGAGGAATACGAAAGGCTGGTTGGCGCTGATGGGCAGAAGATAGCGCCCCCGGTGGACCACATGGCGTGGGACCTGCTGGCGAAGAATGTGGCGGATATGGCGAACCTCTATTTAGATCGTGGGACCGCGCCCGCGCTGACCGACTTTTGGAACCCGCACGGCAGGCTAATCCCCTGGTGGCTCATGCCTCTGCTGGTGGTGGGCCTGCTCGTGGCGGGGTGGCGCGGCCTGAGGCGTGAGGCGTATCGTTGGCGCGTGTTGGTCGTGATGTTCCTGGGTTTTACGGTGCCGATGCTGCTCACGTCGCAGGTGCACATCGGGCGGCTCATCTTCGCGGTGCCTTTCATTTGCTTGCTGGCGGCGTTCGGCCTGAGCACGATTGCGGATTGCGGATCGCGGATCGCGGATTTCGTCGCCCAGAGCAGAGGCGTTGCAGGCGCGAAGGTTCCAGGCACGCGCCGTCTATCGTCTACCGTCTATCGTCTACCGTCTATAGTTCCGGCAGCAATCGTGGTGGTGGCGGTGGCGTGGTCTACCTGGAAGGAGTACACGATAGATGTGCCGCCTACGTATGAGGCGATAGTGACGCGGATATTGAGGGCGCAGGTGGGCGAGGTGGCGGCGCGAGGTGGAGGGCTGGCGCTGGTGACGGGCACTGACGAAAGGCTGACGCTGGAGGAGATCGATTCCCAACAATACAGGCTTATGTTGCGAGATTCCTACCATTTCTACAACCTCGCCACTGGGGAGGTGGACGTGCGCAGGCCGGGAGACACGCGCCCTGCACTCTACATCGGTGGTTTGATGGATAGGCTGAAAGAGCCGGAGAAGGTCCCACAGTATTGTGAGAATATCTATTACGTCGCGCCCGACCTGCTTGAAAAGTTCGAAGAGCTAATAGAGAGCCACATCGAGATGTGCCCGGAGCCTGTCCTCTATAAGACGCTGCCTTAGGGGAAGCTAATCCGCATAGCGGCATGTATTATGTTACTTTTCTAGTCCTCCGAACGATTAGATATGTAGAGGCGATAATCCTTGCATGGGAGATTAGCTATTGGCGAATACGCTGCATTTGCGTGTAGAGGCGAAGATAGCGGACGAGGACGAGCGCGCGGCTCTTACTGAGGCTGAGGCGGTTTCCACGAACGCTGTCATGGCATCTAAGGGCGACGCGGAGGCTTTCATCCGGCTGTACCGGGGGCACCTGACACCCGTGTACCGTTACCTGTATGCCCGGCTGGGGCATAAGCCGGAAGCGGAAGACGTTACCCAGCAAGTGTTCGAGCGGGCCTGGCTGAGTGTGGGAGGCTACCGTCCGGTGGCGGGCGGATCGTTCAGGGGCTGGCTCTTTACCATTGCTTACAGGGCGCTGGCCGACCACTTTCGGGCCGGAGCGCGGAGCAATGCCAACCTGGCGCTTGATATGCTCGCCGAGGAGCTGATAGACCCCGCGCTGGGACCGGAGGAGACCGCCATCCTGGCCGACCAGGTGCGCGTGGTGTTGAGAGCGATAGACGAGCTGCCGGAAGATGGGCGCGAGGTAATCACTCTGCGGTTCATGGCAGAGCTTAGTTACGCGGAGATCGCGCGTATCATGGGCAAGAAGGAAGCGGCGGTGAAGATGGCCGCCTACCGTGCCCTGGATATCATACGGCAGAAACGGAGGAACGGGGATGTCTGACTTGAGCTTTGACGCCAAGAGTGAGCGCGAACTGGCTGCGTTGGAGGCCGGACCTGTCGGCAGTCTCCTGAGGTCCACGGGCGAGGCGATCTACCCACCCGCAGAGTTTGCGGCCCGGCTGGAAGGCCGGTTGCGGGCCATGGGCCTGGAGGAGGCTGCATCTGTAACCGATGCGGGCAAAGCCCAGGCATGGGCTGGTGCTGGGCATTCCCACCGTGGACTATTCACCGGGGCCGAGTTGCGCGGACCTGCCGCCCGGTCAAATACAGGCCCCTTGCGGGTGCGCGTGCCACGGCTAGCCTGGGCCGGTTTGGGGTTGGCGGCAATGGTAGTGATCGCGTTCTGGCTGGCTGGCCTGTTCAGCGTCAGGCTAGGCGATAGGGCCGCTGGCGCTGGGAGTGACTTCGTGCCACAGGGAAAGGTGCGGCATATCGTATTCGAAGAGAGGTACGCGCAATCCACGATCACGAATACCCAATTTACGGATAGTTATTCTTCGACACAGGGTGTGTGGCTGGCCAATGGCGCTGAGCACTTTATCATGTTCACGCTTGGGCCGTCCCCCGGTTGCTGTGAGCGGCACTGGAGGCTGGTGGACGATGACGCTGTGTGGTTCTACGTGCGGCCCAGGAGCATAATGACGTCCACGAATACGACGAGCCGAACGTTTATGAGTAACGTGCTCAAGACCGTGTTCGATCCCAGGCACTTTGATGGGATCGTGCCAGACAAAGCCTTGTTGGATAATTTCCTGAAGATGCCAGGGTATAGCCTGGCCGGCGCGGAACGAATCGACGGGCGCGATACTATCGTCGTCCAGTCTGCCGGATTGGCCCGTAGCATAGAGATGCGGGCGGTCAACGGCGTGCGGGGCATACCTGTTGTAGGCTTCGATATGTGGCCTGAGCTTGGGGCCATTATTACATCTATGTCGGGGAGCGATCCCAATGACCAGGCATTCGATTCCCTCACCGGCCAACCCCTTCCCGCACCAACGGCGGCATCCGGGTCAGGCTCCAACGTACCGAGCCTTGAGATCACACCGCCCAGGCGCTCGGACATGTACCGCAACGAGGTTGATTACCGAATCTGGTTTGACAAAGAGACCTACAGGGTCTTGCAGGTACAGGTTACGACCACCAGTTACGGCGGGCTGTCGGACGGAGTCGTGACGCGGCGCACTCGCTCTATTGTAGTGGACGAACTCCTGGAGGCGAGCGCGGTGCCCGCCGATACGTTCAAGCCCGACGTGCCGGAAGGCGAGGAGGTCCAGGAGGCATACTCCGCGCTGGTGCGACAGGCGATGCCGTATGCGGACGCCACGCCTGTAACCCCGGTTATCGTGGAGTTAAGCGTGCCTGGGGCGGTTGCCGCCGGTGAGCCGAAGGTAGGCGATCTAGCGCCCGATTTCGAGCTAGAGGATGTAATGACGGGGAACCCGGTCAGGCTGTCGTCGTTGCGTGGGAAGCTGGTCGTGTTGAACTTCTGGGGTATGGGATGCACGCCTTGCACAAGCTCGATGCCGATCATGCAGGAAGTACACGGTACACTGAAAGATAAGGTAGCGTTTGTAAGTATTACAAGCGGGCCTCGTTTTGACGCGGCAAAGGTAAAACAGTTCGTCACCGAATATGGCTATAGGTGGACCTTTCTGGATGAGGGGGGCGCAGACGTAGTGTTCAATGCCTACCGAGCCGGTAGCATACCCACCTTCTTTTTCATCGACGCCACGGGCGTGATAAAGGCTATCCACAGGGGCGCAATGGTAGCAGGCGCAATACCCGGCGAAAATACGCTGAAGTACTATCTAAATCAGGTCGACCCGAATATTACGCTCATGAATCCGCTGGGCGTACCCGCGCCCAACAATCCAGGCTGGTACGTGTTCACTTCGCCCGCGGGGAGCTATTCTGTGCTGATGCCCCAGGAGCTTGTGGAGCCAAGCGGCAGGGATGGTTGGGATTTTTACGGGGTGCGCGAAGGTGAGGAGCTGACCTACATCAACGGGTTCAAGGAGTTTGGGCAGATAGCTGTGAGCGGGGATGCGAACGACCCACTGGAAATGATATTGCCCGAAGCCGAGACGTTTATGAACGGCACGGCTCGCGCTAACCCGGCGAAGATCGCCTTGGGCGCTCACCCAGGCTTCGAGTTAATGCTGGACCGTGCGGACGGCAGGGTCATGCGCGCCAGGGTGTATAGTGTAGGGAGCCGCGCCTACCTTGTATATGCGATAGCGCAGGAGGAACAGGCGCTATTCACAGCCGAGATGGAAAGTTATCTAGATTCTTTGACGTTGCTGAGATAAGTAACAGGAAAGCAAGGATAGCGGGTCGCACGCGACCCGCTATCCTTGCTTTGGATTGATCTACGGCCCGGCGTTCTCCTCGTAGTAGATGCGGTAGACAGCATCGGCTGCATCGTCGGTGAGGAGGAGAGAGCCGTCGGCGGCCATCATGGGGTTGACGGGGCGGCCCCACCAGCCGCCGCCGTCGAACCAGCCGGTGGCGAAGTCCTCTACCAGAAGGTCGCCAGCTTCGACGTCGGGCAGGTTGTCCTTGAAGCGGATGCGTATCACCTTGTAGCCGGTCGGCTCGCTCCGGTTCCAGCTACCGTGGAACCCAACGAAGAGATCGCCTTTGTAGGAGGCGGGAAACGCATCGCCCATGTAGAAGCCGAGGCCGAGGGGCGCGGAGTGGGCCTGCATTTGGACCGAGGGCACGCCTATGGTCCCGCAGAAGCCTTCCGGTGCGCCACCCGGAACTTCGGAGTTGGTGTCCTCAATCTGGTTGCCGTAGCAGTAGGGCCAGCC
>JBAURA010000490.1:0-3484 GCA_049580985.1 Chloroflexia bacterium | reverse complement strand
CCCTCTGTCCGTACCCCAGTCTTGACGATATACGAACAGGGCGGGCACGGGGACCCGCCCCTACGAACCCGTATCTTTATGCGACACCATTGGCACATAGGTTGCCCCACCCACAAAATGCGCAGTTCATTCCTCCACACACTGATATTGCTCACCTGCCTGCTGGCGACTGGCCTGGCCGGGCCAGCCGGCCTGTCGGCGGCGCAACCGGAGGAGAAAAGGGCGGGACTGGTGATCCAGTTCCCGGATGGGGCGACTCAGACCTTTTGTCTCGCTTTTGAGGGTGATAGCATCACAGGGCTGGACCTGCTGCTCAAGTCCGGGCTTGAGGTGAAGGTGGAGGTGCAGGGGCTGGGGGTGCTGGTGTGCCAGATAGGGCCTACGGGGTGCGACTTCCCGGCGCAGCCCTGCGTCTGCCAATCGTACGGGCCGGGAGGGGCCTACTGGAGCTACCATCACTTGAAAGACGGCAGGTGGAGAACGTCGGCGCAGGGCGCGGGCACTTACAGGGTAAGCCCCGGCGACGTAGAAGGCTGGGCGTGGAGTGGCGGTAAGCCGCCTCCCCTATACACCTTCAGCCAGCTATGCCCCGCGCTCCAACCTCCAACGGCATTGCCGGAGCCGGCTACCCCACCTGCTCCTCCCACCGATACACCCAGGCCAACGGATACGCCACTGCCACCAGACCCCACGATCACGGCTGTGGTAGAGAGGCAACCCACCAACACCAGGCAACCTACCCGCACTCCCCAACCTCCACCACAAAAAGCGTCTGCTACGCCCACTCCCACGCCAACCGAACTAGAGCCAACGGATACGCCAACTCTGACGCCCACGGATACCACGACCGCAACCTACACCACCGAACCCAGCTCAACACCCACACGTTTCCCGACCAGCACGCCAACTTCCACCCCCTCGGCCACCCCTACTCTCACGCCCGCCCCGACCACCACACCTCAACCGCCCCCGGCAAGCCGGGAAGATACCGCGCGCACGATAGGGATGCTGATAGCGGGTGGGGTGCTCGGGGCGCTGGGCCTGTGGGCTTTGCTCACTTTGCTTCGCAGGCGCAGGTCGCCAGGCGGCGATGGAGGGGCAGCCTGACCATGTGGAACCGCGACACAGGCACACACGAGTTCCATATAGGCGCGTGGTCGCTATGGCTCTTCGCCGCTATGCTGGCAGCCCTGGGCACGCGCAACCCGTTCTACCTGGCCCTGGTGCTGGTGGTGGCGTTGGTGGTTGGGAGGACGGTGGGCCAGGGACCAGGGGCCAGGGGCCAGGGATCAGGGACGGGTAGGGAGGGGGGTAATTACGAATTACGAATTACGAATTACGGGGGTAAGGGGCGTTCCCGGCGGGGCAATCCGCAGTCCGCGATTGGGGGGCTGTGGCGTATTGTTGTCATAGTCACGTTAGTCGTGACGGTGTTCAAGGGACTGAGCAATCATTATGGGGAGACGGTGATGTTCAGTCTGCCCGACTGGCTGCCTCCTCCGTTCGCGGGGCCTATCACCGTAGAAGGCATGTCGTCAGCTGGACTCGACGCGCTTACCCTCCTGACTGTGCTGGCGGTGTTCGGCGCGTTCAGCGCGGGGGCCGATTACTATACGCTGCTCCGGTCGGTGCCCTCGGCTATGCACGGCGCGGCGCTGGTGACCTCCATCGGCATCACCTTCGTGCCACAGACGATCCAGCGGTGGAGCGAGATCAGGGAGGCCCAGGCGCTCAGGGGGCACCGGGTGCGCCGGATAGCGGACCTGCTGCCGCTGGTTATACCGCTGCTGGCAGGGGGTATGGAGCGGTCGATGAATCTGGCGGAGGCGATGGAAGCGCGCGGGTTCAGCAGGGCCACGGCCAGGGCGCGGGGTATGTCGCCCCTGCTGGTACAGGTAGGGCTTGTAGGCGGGCTTGGCCTCCTACTCACGGGAGGCACTATGTTCGCCTTCGTGCCGGGCACGCCGATGCTCGGCTGGCTCCTGATCTTGCTCGGGCTGTCTCTTATAGCGCTCACCCTCCGGGGGATGAGCAGGGGCATCAAGCGCACCCGCTACCGGCGTAGCGCCTGGCGCGGCCACGATACACCCCTCGCTATCGTGTCTGGAGGGGTGCTGGGCAGTCTGATCGTATTCAAGCTCAGTGCGCCTTCGCTGCTGGCGTACACTCCGTTCCTGCGCATCTCGATACCCGACTTCGACCCGGTAGTGGCGCTGACCCTGTGCGCCCTGATCGCGCCCGCCGCTATCATCTGGCTGCAATCCCGTAACGCCGTATGAAGGACCCATGAACACACCACTCATCTCCCTCTCCAACGTCACGTACACCTATCCGGGCACGGCAAGACCCGCCTTGCGTGAGTTTTCCCTTGAGATCGAGGAAGGCGAGTTCTTGCTGGTGGCGGGCGTGTCGGGGGCGGGCAAGTCCACGCTACTTCGGCTGTTCAACGGGTTGGTGCCGCACTTCTACGGGGGCGAATTGTCGGGCGGCGTGCGGGTGGCTGACCGCGACCCGGTAGAGCTGGGGCCGGGAGAGATGAGCAGCACGGTCGGGTTGGTGTTCCAGGACCCGGAAGCGCAGTTCGTGGCGGAAGTGGTGGAAGACGAGATGGCCTTCGCACTGGAGAACGCCGGGCTACCGATGCATACGATGCGCAAGAGGGTGGAAGAGACGCTCCACGCCCTCGGCATCGACCATCTGCGGGCCAGGCGCGTCAGCACCCTCTCCGGCGGCGAGCGCCAGCGGGTGGCTATCGCCGCCGTGCTCACCCTTCAGCCGAGCGTGCTGGTGCTAGACGAACCGACCTCCCAGTTAGATCCGCAGTCGGCAGAAGAGGTGCTCGACTCGCTGGTCAAGCTGAACAAGGACCTGGGTCTGACCATCATCCTGTCGGAGCACCGCCTGGAACGGGTGGTCCAGTACGCCGACCGCATCCTGTACATGGATACGGACGGAAGCACCATAATAGGCCCACCACGCGAGGTGCTGGCCCAGGTCCCGCTCGCGCCACCCGTGGTGCAGGTCGCCAAGCTATTAGAGTGGCAGCCGATCCCGCTCACTATCAAGGAGGCACGGAAGTTTGTTGGGACGGTGGACGGTGGACGGTGGACGGTGGGCGACGATAATCGCGTTTTGCGTTTCGCGTTTCACGCTTCAGATGCCGTACGTCCACCGTCCACCGCCCACCATCCACCGTCCGCCATAGAATTGGACTCCGTGTGGTTCGGGTATGGCGGGCGGGAGGTGCTCAGGGGGTTGAGCCTGGGTTTTCGGGAGGGGGAGATCGCCGCGCTTATGGGGCGCAACGGGGCGGGCAAGACTACCATACTCAAGCTGGCCGTTGGCTTGCTCAAGCCTGGGCGCGGCGTGGTACGCACGCTGGGCAGTAACACGCGGCATGCGCCCCTGGATGCGCTCTCCAAGCTTGTGGGATATGTTCCGCAGCAACCGGACGTGTTGCTCTTTGCCGACACGGTGCAGGATG
>JBAURA010000489.1:0-2161 GCA_049580985.1 Chloroflexia bacterium | reverse complement strand
CGCCCGGATGACGAACCTGCCGCTGAGCCTGCGCGCAAAACTTGCCGACACGCTCAAGATCGGCTCGGCGGAGCTCGTCGCGCAGAAGATTTCGAGCGACGGCTGGACGCGTAAGGCGCTGCTTCGTCTGCGCGACGGCAGCACGGTAGAAGCCGTGCTGATGCTCTATTACGACAGGGCGACTGTCTGCATCTCGTCACAGGTGGGGTGCGCCATGGGTTGCACCTTTTGCGCGACCGGCCAGATGGGCTTCACGCGCAACCTCTCCTCAGGCGAGATAGTAGAGCAGGTGATCTGGTTCAACCGCTGGCTGCGCGAGCACCCACACACGCCGGTGGAAGACCGTGGCGGCAGGTACGACGGACGAAGGGCGCGGGACGATGGACGACGGTCGGTGGTCGGTGGACGAAGGGGGCCAAACCCCGACCAAGCAATCCGCAATCCGCAATCCGCAATCCGCAATGATCCAGATGCTTGGTTCGGCGGATACGAGGGACATGGTGAGCGCGTCCAGCCGATCACAGGAGTGACCAACGTCGTTTTCATGGGGATGGGCGAGCCGCTGGTGAACTACAAGCACCTGTGGGGGGCCATCAGGACGCTCAACTCGCCGCAGGGAGTGGGGCTGGGCGCGCGGCGGCTGACGGTCTCCACCGTGGGGATCGTGCCCGGCATAAAGCGGTTTGCCCAGGAAGATCTCGCGGTGAACCTGGCCGTTTCGCTCCATGCGCCGAACGACGAGCTACGCGGCTCGTTCATGCCCATAAACCTGCGCTATCACGTGGCGGAACTGCTCGATGCCTGCCGCGAATACGTGCGCGCCACCCGCAGGCGCATAACGTTCGAGTATGTGCTGATCAACGGCGTGAACGACAGCCTGGACATGGCAGCCGAGCTACGCGACCGCCTGCGCGGACTGCTGTGCCACGTCAATTTGATCCCTCTCAACCCGGTCCCAGGCACCGGCATGAAGGCGACCCCGCGTGAGCAGGTCTACGCCTTCCAGAAGGTCCTCGAAGACGCGGGCATACACACGACCGTGCGTATAGAACGAGGCGTGGACATCGCGGCGGCCTGCGGCCAACTGAAGGTAGAAGAGGAGCCAGGCTCTCGGCGGCGCACGCTGAATCCCGATCTGGTACAGGCGCACGTACTGGCTGACCTGGCCGCTCACGATGCGGGGGACGAGGCTTAGATGGTTGTCAGTTGTCAGTTGTCGGTTGTCAGTTGTCGGAGGGCAATAAGCAGTACGCAATAAGCAATACACACCCGATAGAACTAAACCCGCCCATGATGAGTATATATCTTGTGATCCCGCGCCATGACGTGAGAATAGGAGCGCCGCGCTATGCCTGAGAATACAGACCTGCCCAAACCGGTCCGCGACAACGAGGACCGGCGTGCCGCTCCGAAGTGGCGGCCTGGGCTTGAGCCGATTCCTATGTTCGAGGAAGCTAACTCCGTCAAGCTGGAGGTGGAGATCCTGGAGGAGAGCTACCGCGAGCTGCTGGCGCTCATGAGGGTCAACGAATGGAGCGCCGACGAGGGGCTGAGGACGGTGTTCCTGGCGGGCCTCGGCTTCCAGACCGGGCAATGGCACCTGGACGCTATCAGGGCGCTGGCCGGGCGCGACGACCCGGCCCTCACCGAGCGAGTCGATACGATGGTGAACGAGCTGGCAAGCTACCACTCGATGTATTCGGTGCTGAAGTTCAAAGCCTTCAAGCTGTACAAGATGAACCAGTCGCTCGACTTCAACAATTCGGGCCTGCGCGCACAGGAAGAGCTATGGCACGAGTGGGCCGCTCGTATGCGGCGAGACAAGGAAGAGTTGCAGGCCGAGGTCGTCAGGCTGCGCTCCCTCCTATCCGAGTTCATGCTCGATTGGGACAGCGCGGGAGGGCCACCCCTCCCGCCGGGCCTGACGGCGGCAAGCAAAGCGCCGGAGCCTGAGCAGCCCCAGGAAGCCCAGGCAAGTGAAGAGATGGAGGGCGAGGGTGAGATATCGCCGAAGGGCAACACCGTGCCTGATGGGTTCTGGGCGCGGCTACGGTGGCTTTTCGGCTCCAAGTAATCTAGGCGGGGTTGAAACCCAATACTGTCGCGTGAAGAAGTGAGATTGTGATTGTAGGGGCGGACCCGTGTGTCCGCCCTCTACCTG
>JBAURA010000488.1:0-2022 GCA_049580985.1 Chloroflexia bacterium | reverse complement strand
GTTCCTATATCTTTATCTTGCTCTGTCAGGGCACCCACAAGGGGTGCCCCTACGTTTTATTTGACTACGGGAGTCTCTACCTTCACTTGCTTATTGTAGTCTTTGATATTGATCGTGCGGGCAATATCGGCAGGCTCGTCCGACAACACAGGGCCTTGCAACTGCGCCCGGCGTAGCAAGAAATCGCTCGCGCCTATCCAGAGGGTGGTAGTCAGGTCGCCCGTCGCCGTAACCTCGGCGCTCAGCGATTTCAGCGCCTGCGCGGGCACGCTCCCCTTCAGCCGGTAGGTGTCGGCACCCTCGATATTCTCCGTGCCGTCCCCCGCCAGGCCCTTTACGTTCCCCAGGATGTCGGCCAACCCTTTCGATGGGTCGAAGAACTCGGCCATATTAAGCTCGGTGGGCATTGGCGCCCATCTGCCCGAGGCCGGGTCTGTCCAGAACTGGCTCTCGCCGTCCACCACCACGTTGATCTTCACCGGGATACCGCTGTAGGTGGCGCTGACGCTCCCCACCAGCTTGTCGGGCTTCAACACGTCGCCGTCCACCCCCGTGATGAAGATGCCGGGCGGCGCTTTCTTTAGCTTGCTCGTCTCCAGCGTGAAATGAAACGAGTTGACGCCGCCGATGGCGGGCACGGCCTTCTCGATGATCTGGTCGGGCGGCAGCTTCTCCGGCTCCCCGCACGCAGCCAGGGAGACAACGAACCCCAGCGCCACCACCATCGTGCCAACTCTGGCCTTCCACCTGTGCAAGATCATATCCCCTCCTATGCCCGGCTCCATGGCATTTCCTACAACCCCAATCATATCACACGCGCTGTGGAAACACACCCTCGCACGATCTCACCATGCTATATTTGATCCCCCGGCACCCGTGCAGCAACGGCAGTCGGAGTAATGTCAAGCATATACCTCCATCGTTTTTCGTCTTTCGTCCGTAAAAAGGTGGTAAGAAATGTCAGAACCTATAGCTACATTAGAAGAGGCCCCCGCATCGAGCGACTACCTCGATGACTACGAAATGACCACGAGCAGGCTCGCCAGCGGCACGCTCGAAAAACCCAAGCCTGCCTACAGTGTGGAAGACTGGGATATGGTCCCCGATGGCGATTGGCTCCTGCGCCTGACGGGGAGCCTGAGCACCGCCGAGCTTGACGATGAAGCACCCCAGGTGCCGGCGAATTCCAAGTCCAGGTTTGCCGTGCCGCGCGCCCAGGCAAGAGCGGGCATGGCGGCCCACACATCAGCGGTCAAGATCGTGCCGACCAGGGGCGCGCGCTTCACCTCCGGCCTCAAGCGCGGCCTCCTGCTGGTGCTGCTGTCCGCGGTGGGCGTGGGCTTGCTGGTGGGCGCGGGCTATCTGCTGGCAGAGACCGCCTGGCTCTCAAACCTCTTCTCCCCGGCAGCGCCTGCCGCGAACCTACCGGCACAAACGCCGGGCGAAACGCAACCCCAAGCGGAGCCGCCACCTGGCACACTACCGGAGATAAGGGATTCGCGCCCACCCGACCCACAACCTGCCCAGGACACCCAGCCCCAGGGCACAAACCCGGCGATCCCCGCCGACATCGAGGAGGCCGCGCTGGCCGGGACCGATGCGATAGTCCTGAGGGACCGGGGTATCCAGGCGTACAGGGCAGGCAGCTATGCCGAAGCGGTCGTTTTGCTTGAGCAGTCGGTTGCCCTCAACCGGGACGACCCAACCGCTCAGTACCAGCTAGGCATGTCCTACATGTCCGTCATGGGGCGGGAACACGCGCTCGACGACGCGGAGTTAGCTTTCCGCACCGCTGTCTCCCTCCAGCCCGGCTGGGCCGCCGCCCACCAGATGCTGGCCGAGACCTTCCTGCGCCGGGGCTTCCACCAGGAGGCTATCCCCGCCGCCCAGGAGGCCACCCGCCTCGATCCTACCAGGGCCGAAGCCTGGCTCACCCTCGGCAGGGCCTACACCGGCGCGGGCATGGAGGCGGAAGCCGCCCAGGCCTACGCCGAGGCCGCCCGCTACGCACCAGGACCGCCA
>JBAURA010000487.1:0-6963 GCA_049580985.1 Chloroflexia bacterium | reverse complement strand
CCCTACGATCATCTTGCCAAAAATAAAAGCGTGTCTCCCACCAAAGAGAGATCACGCCTGTGACTCCATTATACCACACATTTTGTCACAACAGATCGGCGTAACGAGTGATTTTGTTACAGGCATCCAAAGATATACTTCGAGGTAATAGGCGGCATTGCCTGGCATGCAGGGGACTAGCGCGTGTAGGACAGAGGAGGGACGTAACGATGGCAGATACCAACGTCAAAGTCTCGTACAAAGCCGGCGAGATGAATGAGAATATCGAGAAGGAGATCGAGCGACTGCGCGGCCAGGTGCTGTGGGCCTGGGACAAAGAGTCGCGCAACCTGGCATGGTTCGGACTGCGCGACGGAATGTCCATACTCGAAGTAGGAAGCGGGCCGGGTTTTGTCACCGAGCAGCTTCTTACGCTGTTCCCTAACAGCCACATCACCTGCGTGGAGATCGATCCCGACCTGATCCTTCCCGCAGAGCAATACCTGCAAAGTAGATGCATGGAAGGCCGCTATACCATCATCCAGGGCGATCTCATGAGTATGGAGATGCCCGGTAACATCTTTGACTTCGCATTTGCGCGCTTCGTCTTTCAGCACCTGCGCGACCCTCGGGGCGCGATGGCGGAGATACAGCGCGTGCTCAAGCCTGGGGGTAAGCTGGTAATCAACGACATCGATATAGGCCTGGGCGAGATCATGGAACCACCGAACCCTGAGGCCGAGGCCATTGAAACCAAGCTACATGAAGCCCGGAGTCTGCGTGGAGGCAACCCGCGAATTGGCAGGCAACTCTGGCGGCTGCTTGGGGCTACCGGGTACGTGAATATGGACCTTGAGGCGCTCCCGGTTCACACCGACAAGCTGGGTTTTGAGGCGCTCTTTCCCGACGAATGGGACCCGGGAGGATTTAAGCCCGCGCTGGACCTCGGCGTCATAACCCAGGCAGACGTGGAGACTCTGCGGAAAGCGCATATAGCGACTTACGCATCCCCCGACAGGTACGCGCTCTTCATCAGCCTGATGGTGTGCGGGCAAAAGGCGATGTAAGACGTGCGTGCAGGCCGATGTGTTTATGTGTGCCGAGTCAGGACTTGGGGTAGCGGTCGGGGGAGTATGTAACGGCGGCTATTCTGCGGCCTTGTTGGGAGTCTTCTATCAGGGTGGCAAGGCGTTTCTGCCTGGTATCCTCGCGCTTGGGGCTGATCACCCACCAGATGGCGGTGCGCCGGTAGCCTGGGGGTTGGGATTGGAAGAAGGCCCATGCCTCCTTGTTGGCGCGAAACTTCGCTTCCAGCGCGGCGTCTAGCTTGTGCTCGGCCTGCTCGAAGGAGTAGAGGCCGGTATTTTCAGCCTTGCGCTCGTTGAAGACCTTGAGGCCGCATGCCTGCATTCTGCCCTCCTCCTGTAGCTCGCCCACGCGCTTGATGTTTACCTGGCTCCAAGTGCTGCCCTTTTTGCGCGGAGTGAAGCGGTTCGCGAAGCTATGCTCGTCCACGCGCTTGCGGATGCCGTCGATCCAGCCGAAGCAGAGCATTTCGTCCAGGGTTTCCGGGTATGTGGTGGAGACAAGCCCGGAGCCTTTCTTGTAGAAGCCGACCCATAGCTCCTTCGCGGTGTCGTGGTGCTCCTGTAGCCAGGCGTGAAGTTCGGATGTGGTATTAAAGAAAGTTAATGCTGTGATTTCCATACGGACCCTCGGTTGCGTCTGTTTAGTGGGAATATTGCAGCCATGCACAATAGAATAATGATAGCAGGTTTTGTTACAATTAACACAAGATTTGCAACCTCCGGCGCGCCCTCTCGTTGTATGTGTAGAGGTTGTCCCGGAGGGATAGAGTGTTGGCTGTGGCTATAGACGAAAAGGGCTGGGTAAGCCGGGCGCGGGAGGGCGACACCGCTGCTTTCGAAGCGATCTACAATCGCTACGAGCGCCGCATCTACGCCTTCGTGTACCGGCTCATGGGCAACGCAGAGGACGCCTACGACTTGACGCAGGATACGTTCGTCAAGGCGTACATGGCCCTGCCCCGCATCTCAGGCGACGCCGACCTCAACCTCTCGGCATGGTTGCACAGGATAGCGTCCAACGCGTGCATGGACGTGCTGAGGCGAAGGAAGCTGATCCGGTGGCTGCCATGGGAGACGTTCGACACGAACCCGGCCCTGGAACCGGCGGCGGACGACGACCCGGTGGGCGAGTATAATCAGGTCGAAACGACGGGCGAGGTGCAAGCGATCCTGACGAAGCTGACGCCTAAGCACCGCATGGCGTTGATGCTGAAAGAATACCAGGGGATGTCGTGCGACGAGATAGGAGAAGTGATGGGCGCAAGCAGGTCGGCGATCAAATCGCTCCTCTTTCGCGCCCGCGAAGAGTTCAGGCAGGTGTACCTGGCAAAGTATGGGCACGCACCAGGGTATGAGCCGGATAATGTCAGATGAGAGGTCATGCGTAAGGACGATGGACGATAGCGAAATTGACGTATGACGAAGGAAGTAAGCACTAAATGGATTGCACGGCCATCCGGCCACTAATTTCATACTACTACGACGGGGAGGCCACGCCGGAGGAACGGACGCAGGTTGAGCAACACCTGGCCGGGTGCGAAGATTGCAGGCGCGTGATTGCTCAGTACCGGACCATCGGGAGCGATATCCGCGATCTGCCAATGCCCGTGCCGCCGGTGGGGCTGCACCGCGACGTTTGGCGCGCTATAGAGACTCAGCAGGCGGGGGCGCCGCGCTGGAAGCAAGCAAGCGCACAACAAGACAAGGGTAAAGTAGTAGATCTTTCGACAGCGCGGAGGCAGAAGCGTCCCGCGCTCGCCACCGTGCTCACCAGCATGGGGAGTGGGTGGGCGAGAGCGCTGCCCGCGGCCTTGCTGGTGGCCGCGCTGGGCATCATGGTAGCCGTGTTCATCGTCATCCAGGGAAGAAAGCCTACCGAGCTAGCCTGGCTGGTGGACCCCGGACCTTTCAGCAATTACAACACCGCCGTACAAGTGCGGTTCAGCAAGCAAGTCATTCCAGGTGAAGTCATAGCTCACACCAGTGTGGGCAAGAAAGAAGGAAGCAGCCTGAGCGCTGTTGAAACGCGCAAAGAGTTCCAGGGCCAGGTATTGACCCTCGAGCCGAATAGCCCGTGGGAGGCAGGTGCTACCTACGAGATACGTATCGATGCGGAGAAGATACACGTAACAGGGATCGGGGCGCCCCTGGACAACAAGCCGGTCACGCTAAATTTCAGCGTGGTTCTGTATACCCCAACGCCCACCGAGACGCCTCTACCCCCGACAGCTACAGCTATTCCGACAGACACGCCGGAGCCTACGATGGAGCCTACGGCAGTTGCGGAGAATACGCCCGAACCGACCGCTGTTGTAGAGCCTACCGCGACGCCGCAGCCTGTAGAACCGACCGTGGTGGAGCCTACGGATACGCCGAGGCCCGCGCCTACAAATACGCGCAAGCCTGCCCCCACCAATACGCCTGTGCCGCCCAAGCCGAGCGCTACACCCACGGAGGAGCCTACTGCTACGCCCACGACGCCCGCGCCTACACCTACCAACACGCCGGTAAGCTCGGGGCCTGGTCAGAAGACACCTACCGCCACCCCACCCGCTCCTACGCCTACACCCAGCCGGCCGTGCGATATTATGCCGGTGAACGGATTTGGGAAGATCTGGACTGAGAACCAGAGCGTAAGCAAGAGAATCGGCTGCCCGGAGCAGGAGGAGTTCGCCATCCTTGACGCGGCACACGAGCGGTTCGAGGGTGGATATATGTTCTGGCGGAAGGATATCAAGAAGATCTACGTCTTCTTCGGCAACCCGAACACCGATACCATCGGCACCTGGATCGAATACGAAGATACCTGGCAGGAGGGCGAGCCTATGCCGACGCCACTGCCAGGTGAGACGCCCGGCGTCAGAGGCTCGACCACGCCGCCCGCAGGGAAGTACGCCCCGGTGCGAGGCTTCGGGAAGCTCTGGCACACCAACAAGGAGCTGCGTGACAGGCTAGGCTGGGCGCTGGAGACCGAACAGGGAGTACGAGGCGCATTCCAGAAGTTCGAGCACGGCTACGCCTTGTGGACCGACAACAAGGTGATCCGCTTCATGTACATAGAGCCGGGCGTAAAGGAAAACCTCTGGGAGCGCTTTATCGACACGTTCGCCACGCCGACGCCGAGCGTGACACCGAGGTAGGACGGTTGTCGGTTGTCGGTTGTCAGTTGTCAGTAAATAGGCAGTATCTTCATATCTAGAGCGCGTTTTCAAAGCAGAGAAAGCACAGGTAACAGAGGAAAGCAGAGGTTTATTGTTTATTCTATTCTCTGCTTTCCTCTGTTACCTCTGCTTTCTCTGCTTTGAATCAAGAGCCTGACTTGCGAACTTGACCTCAGTGCAAACAACTGACAACCGACAACTGACAACCGACAACCGACAACCGACAACTGACAACCGACAACCCGTCTACCGTCGTTATAACCCCACATCGAGGCGAGCTATCAGGCGTTGGGGGAAGCCTAGGCCGCGCATGATCTCCTGGGTCTCGCCAATGGGGTACTCGATGCGCCAGAAGGTGAGGCGGGCGGTCCAATCCCAGTCGGCGGTGGTTGCCGAGTCGGGGATGTCGAGCACCATGTAGGCTGAGCGTGGGTCGCCGTCGCGGGGTTGGCCTACGCTGCCGGGGTTGATGATCATGCGCGGGCCGCCCGCTGCATCGGTCTCCTCCAGCTTGGGCCACACGTTCAGATCGAGGATTTCGCCCGGCTCAGGGATCGCAGCTTTCACCACTCCATCCATGTCGCGGAAGATGAGGGGCACGTGGGTGTGGCCGACGAAGCAGTAGCGAGAATTGAAGAGTGGGAAACATTCGGCGGCGTCGAAGAGGTCGAGCAGATACTCCCACATGGGATCGCGTGGCGAGGCGTGGACCATTGTGAATACCTGCCCGAATGACTTGATAGTGACGGGTAGATTTTCAAGGTACTCGCGGTTGGAGGATGTGATCGTTTTGGCCGTCCAGTCCAGCGCGTAGCGCGCGTCGCGGTTGAACGACTCTTCGTCGAGCCTGCCGAGCATGCCCCAGTCGTGGTTGCCGGGGATGCAGAGGTGCGGGTACTGGCGCACAATGTCGATACACTCGTTGGGCTGGGGCCCGTAACCGACCAGGTCGCCCAGGCACCAGAGCGAGTCGATATCGCCCATCTCTTCGAGGACCGTGCGCAGGGCCGCATAGTTGCCGTGCACGTCTGAGATTATGCCGATGCGCACGACATACCTCGATTGCGGAGGACGAAGGACGATGGACGATGGACGATGGATAGGGAGGCGGAATGTGTGTCACCGCAGCGATGCGGAGGGTCGCAGAAGGGTCTTTTGAGTCTATTGCGCATGACTGTGTAGGCTCACTCTCCTGTTGCGGTGGCAGTAGGACGCATATACTGCTTTCATTATACAGGGTATGGCATACCCTAACATCTAATTACCCCAGGCGACGCTTGCCAACGGCGGTAGGGTGTGTTATATAGCCTCCTGATGGTGACGGACCGAGCGCGGAAGGTAGCGAAGGCATATGGAACGCCCGCGGTGGGCATATTGCTCGCCATGTCGGCGTTTATGCTCTACACGCTGACCCTGGCCCCATCGGTGATGGTTGGGGACCTCGCGGAGTTCCAGTTTTGCGCCGCGATCCTGGGTATTCCTCACCCCACGGGATACCCGCTCTACATCCTGCTGGGCAAGCTCTTCACTATGCTGCCGGTGGGCGACGTGGCGTACCGGGTGAACCTGTCCTCGGCGGTGTACATGGCCGGGGCGGTGGGCGTTGGCTATGGCATCTCGGTCAGGCTGCTACGGCTGTCGGGCATGGGCCGAGTATGGTGGGCAGGGGCGGCAGGCATGGCGCTGTTCGCGGTGTCGCCGACGCCCTGGTCCGTGTCGCTGGTGGCTCGTAGCTATGCCCTCAATGCTCTGCTGGTAGCCTCGGTCGTGTTCGCATTGGTAGCGTGGCGAACGACACGCAACCCGCGCTGGTTCTACGTCTCATGCTTATTGATCGGATTGAGCGTGGTGCATCACGGCACTACATACTTGCTCCTGCCCGCCTACGGCTTGTATCTGCTGCTTGTGGAATGGGAGAGGAGGAGGACGGTAGACGGTGGACGGTGGACGGTGGACGGTAGGCACGCGAAACGTGAAACGCGAAACGCGAGCGGGTTATCGTCCACTGTCTACCATCTACCGTCTACCATCCGCCGCCTGGCATTGGGTGTGGTGTGCGGGCTGGTGGGGCTTAGCCCACTGCTCTTGCTGGTGTATCGCTTTGTGTGGGGGGGACCTTACTACTGGGGCGATCCATCGACCTGGGAGGACTTTTTTGGGTTGCTGGCGGGGGGGCCGTTCCACAACCAGGTGTTCGGGTTCGGCACCGACCTCGGCACACAGTGGGAGCGCTTACTGTTCGGGATAGGGGAGTTGTCGGGGCAGTATACGCCCGTTGGAATAGCCGTGGGATTGGTGGGGATCGTCGCGCTGCTGAAGCACAAGCATGTGGAGGCGGGGCTGCTCCTGCTGATGATGGCGGGGAATTTCCTCTTCGCCATGAACTACTCCGTGGTGGGGTACCTGTACTTCATCCCGACATACCTTATCTGGGCGGTATTCGTATCGGTGGGCGTGGGGTGGGCTGTGAGTACGCTATGGGAGCGTTTGGAAGGCAAAGGTGCGGCTGCCGGGGCGTGGGGTCGGGCGGCGCTGGCCGTGGGCGGCGTGGCGCTCGTGGTGGCCATCGGGTGGGCCGTGGGGCTGCGTTACCCGAACATAGACCAGAGCGGGCAGACGAGCAAGCGTGACACGGCGCTCGCCCTGTTGAACAGCGCACCGCAGGGGGCCAGCCTCTATCTCGACTGGGAGGACCTGTCGGTGATAAGATTCTACAGGCTGGTGTACGATCTGAG
>JBAURA010000486.1:0-10892 GCA_049580985.1 Chloroflexia bacterium | reverse complement strand
GTATAATGTCAGGCAACGTAGATACGCTGCGATTGAGTGTTGTTGCCGGAGGTGGATGGTGTATACGCAGGATAGTATAGCAGCCACAATATCAGCGTCTGATGGCCCCTATCACCATCTCTCGCTCGCTCAACAGCGCGTCTGGGCGTTGGACCAGTTAGCGCCCGGCAACCCACAACATAACGTTCATGCCGCCTTCCGTCTCACCGGCCCGCTCGATACGGGTATGCTGGAGCGCTGTCTCGCGGAGGTAATCGAGCGACATAAAGTACTGCGGACCACATTCCATGTGGTCAACGAGCAGCCCGTCCAAGTAGTAGGGGATCGAGCCTGGGCCGTCCCCAGGCCTTTGTCCGATATTAGCGACGTGGAGGAGGCGGGGAAGGAGAAGGCGGTACACCGGCTGGTGAGGGAAGAGGCGCACCGGCCCTTCGACCTGGCGCGGGGGCCATTGATACGGTCCGCGTTGCTACGCCTGGGGGAGCAGGAGCATGTGTTGCTCCTGACCGCGCATGGGATCGTATTGGACCAGGAGTCCATGCGGGTGCTATTTCAAGAGTTGGGCGCGCTCTACGGGGCTGTTGCCGCCGGAGAACCCTCGCCGCTTCCTGGGCTACCGGCGCAATACACCGACTATGCGGGGTGGCAGGAAGAGTGGCTGCGTGGGGAGGAGGCGCAAGCCCAGCTTGCCTATTGGAAGGAGAGGCTGGGTGGCAGCCCTCCCGTGCTGGAATTGCCCGCTGACCGGCCCAGGCCGCCTATGCAGTCGCACCACGGCGCGCGGCAAACGTGGCTGCTGCCCGCAGGCTTGGCCGCAGCCCTGGAGGCATTGAGCCGGCAGGAGGGGGCGACCCTCTTCGCCGTGCTGCTCGCGGCGTTCGAAACGCTGCTCCACCGTTATACCGGGCAGAGCGATATGGTGCTAGGCGTGCCCATCGCGGGGCGCACCCGGCCTGGGCTAGCAGGGTCGGTTGGCCCCTATGCCAACACATTGGTGCTGCGTACCATGCTGGAAGGCGATCACGACTTCCGGGATCTGTTGAGGCGAGTGCAACAGGCAGTCTCGGAGGCGCACGCCAACCAGGATGTGCCGTTCGAGAAGCTGGTTGAAGAGTTGCAGCCCGCCCGTGACTTGAGCCGCACACCGCTGTTCGGGGTGACGTTTGCTCTTCAAGATATGGCCCCGCCGGACCTGGGCGCGCCTGGGTTGGCGGCCAGCACTATCGACGTCGATGCCGGGCTTGCGAAGTACGACCTCTCGCTATTCATGTCAGAGGGAGGGCATGGCCTGGCGGGGTGGGTGGAATACAACACGGACCTTTTCGATAGCACGACTATCATCCGCATGCTAGGGCATTTCGTAACCCTGTTGGAGAGTATAGTTGCCGAGCCTGGGCGCGCCATTTCAGAGATGCCTATGTTGGCGGAGGCAGAGCACCGGCAAGTGCTGGTGGAGTGGAACACCAACTCCGTGGACTACCCACAGGACGTGTGCATACATGAGTTGGTCGAGCGCCAGGCCGAGCGCACATCTGAAGCGGTAGCAGCCAGCTTCAACGGGGAACGGCTTACGTACGAGCAACTTAACGGCAAGGCCAACAGGCTGGCGCACCACCTGCGGAGGTTGGGAGTTGGCCCGGAGGTGGCGGTGGGGGTGTGCATGGAGCGGTCGCTGCCCATGCTCGTGGCGCTGCTGGGGGTGCTCAAAGCGGGCGGGGCGTACGTGCCGCTAGACCCGGCTTACCCACAGGACCGCCTGGCCTTCATGCTGGCCGATTCCCAGGCTCTAGTGCTGCTGACGCAGCGGGGATTGGCCGGGCGGCTGCCTGAGCATGAGGCGACGGTGGTTTACCTCGACGAGGGTTGGGAAGACGAGGTAGGGGAGGAGGATAGCAACCCTGCCTGCATAGGGACGCCGGGCAACCTGGCCTACATCCTCTATACGTCAGGCTCCACGGGACGCCCGAAGGGAGTGAGCATCGAGCACCGGAGCGGCATCGCGCTCGTAGAGTGGGCGAAGGAGACGTACACGCAGGAAGAGTCCTCCCGCGTGCTGGCCTCTACTTCGATCAATTTCGACCTGTCGGTGTTCGAGCTATTTGTCACGTTGAGCCGTGGGGGCACGGTCGTGCTGGTGGAGAACGCCCTGCACCTGCCTTCTTTGGCCCCAAGCGAAGAAGTTACGCTGGTAAACACCGTGCCGTCGGCGATGGCCGAGCTATTGCGCACGCATGCCGTGCCCGCCACGGTGCGCGTAGTCAACCTGGCCGGAGAGCCTTTGCAGCGCACGCTGGTGCAGCAGCTATACCGGCAGGTGCCCGGCTGCAGGGTGTTCAACCTGTACGGGCCGACGGAGGACACCACTTACTCGACCTACGCCCTCATGGACGAGGCAGACACCGGCTTGCCGCATATCGGGCGGCCTATCCACAACAGCCAGGTCTACTTGCTGGATCGGCACTTACAGCCGGTGCCGGTGGGCGTGCCCGGCGAGCTATATATGGGCGGGGCCGGGCTGGCGCGGGGCTACGCTGGGCGTCCCGACCTCACGGCCGAGCGGTTCATCCCAAACCCATACGCCAAGACGCCGGGGGAAAGGCTGTACAAGACGGGCGACCTGGCCGCTTATATGCCCGATGGCAACATACAGTTCCTGGGGCGGTTGGACCACCAGGTGAAGCTACGGGGCTTCCGCATCGAATTGGGCGAGGTAGAGGCGGTGCTGAGGCAGCACCCTGCCGTGCAGGATACCGTCCTCAGCGTGCGGGAAGACGGGGCGGGCGACAAGCGCCTGGTGGCTTACGTGGTGCTCAGCCATGCCCAGAGCCTCACGCCTACCGAGCTACGCGGCTATCTCAGGGAGCACTTGCCGGAATATATGGTGCCGTCGGCGTTCGTGTTGTTGGAGAAGATGCCCCTCACTCCCAACGGCAAGGTAGACCGCCAGGCGCTGCCCGCGCCCGAATCGAGCGGCGGTGAAGGGGGCAGAGAGTACGTAGGGCCGCGCGGGCCGGTGGAAGAAGCGCTGGTTGGTATCTGGGCTTCGGTGCTTGGCGTCGAGCGCATAGGTGTGCACGACAATTTCTTCGAGTTGGGAGGGCATTCGCTGCTTGCCACGCAGGTGATCTCCAGAGTGCGCGAGGTGTTGCACGCGGAGTTGCCGTTGCGCCGCTTCTTTGAGACGCCTACCGTAGCGGGCCTCGGCGAGAGTGTCGAGGCGGCCCTGAAGGGGGGCAACGCCGCGCCTGCCCCACCGATCAGGCCGATGCAGCGCCGCGAGGACATACCGCTCTCCTTCGCACAGCAGCGATTGTGGTTCCTCGACCAGTGGCAGCCCGCGAGCGCGGCCTACAACATCCCGGTCGTCATGCGCCTCAACGGGGATCTCCAGGAGGAGGCGCTGAAAGCGAGCATCAACGCCATCGTCGAGAGGCACGAAGCTCTGCGGACTACCTTCACGATAGCGGGGGACCAGCCGGTGCAGGTCATCACCCCGGCCCTGGATATTCCCCTACCCGTGGTAGACCTGGGTGATCGACCGGAGGAGGCAAGAGAAGCGGCAGCCCAACAGTTGGTCAGGGAGGAGGCGCAACGCCCCTTCGACCTGGCGCGCGGCCCCTTGCTGCGAGCAACTTTGTTGCGCCTGGCCGAGGGGGAGCACCTGTTGTTGCTGGTTATGCACCACATAGTGTCCGACGGCTGGTCTATGGGAGTCATGTCCGAGGAATTGGCCGAGTTGTACGGGGCGTTCGCTGCCGGCCAACCATCGCCGCTTGCCGAGTTGCCCGTGCAGTACGCCGATTACGCCGTGTGGCAGCGCGAGTGGCTGCAAGAGGAGGTGCTACAAACCCAGCTTGATTACTGGAAGACGCAGCTTGCGGGCGCACCACCCATGCTGGAGTTGCCCACTGACCGCCCACGTCCCCTCATGCTCACTTATCGCGGGGGCAGGCAGACCTATATGCTCCCCAGGAGCATGGTCGGCGAGCTGAAAGCCCTGAGCCAGCGCGAAGGGGTGACCCTCTTCATGACGTTGATGGCGGCGTACGGGGCGCTGCTCCACCGCTACACGGGCCAGGCCGACATAGTAATAGGCACGCCCATAGCGAACCGCACACGGCCCGAGATCGAGGGGCTGATCGGCTTCTTCGTCAACACGCTGGTATTGCGCACCGACCTCTCAGGAGAGCCGACGTTCCGAGAGTTGCTGGGGCGAGTGAGGGAGGCGGCGTTGGGGGCGTACGCGTACCAGGACGTGCCGTTTGACAGGCTGGTGGAGGAGCTTCACCCGGAGCGCAATATGGCCTACCACCCGCTCTTCCAGATGGCCTTTGTGCTCCAGAACGCGCCCATGACGGCCTTGCAACTGCCCAACTTGAGCCTCGCGAAGCTTGAGATCGACAAAGTTGACGTGGGCGCGGCGCGCTTCGACCTGATGTTCATAGTCGAAGAAGCAGGGGGGGACCTGTCGGTAGAGGTGGAGTACAATAGCGACCTGTTCGAGGCCGCGACGATCTCCCGTATGTTCGGGCACTACCGGAGCGTACTGGAAGGCACGCTCTCTCAGCCCGACCGCCCCATAGCCGAGTTGCCGCTATTGACGGAGGCCGAGCAACAACAGGCGTTGGTGGAGTGGAACAGCATGCGCACCGACTACCCGCGAGAAGAGTGTATACATGACCTATTCGAGCGGCAGGCACAGCGCACGCCCGATGACGTAGCGCTCATCTTCGGGGAAGAACGCCTCACATACAGGGAGCTAAACGCACGCGCCAACCAGTTGGCTCACTACCTGCAGGCGATGGGGGCGGGACTGGAAACAATGGTGGGGATTAGCATGGACCGCTCGATTGAGATCGTGGTCGCCATGCTGGGAGTGCTGAAGGCGGGCGGCACATACGTGCCGCTCGACCCTGTATACCCGCAAGAGCGGTTGCGCTTCATGCAGCAGGATGCCGGGATCTCCATCTTGCTGACGCACTCGGCCCTTTCGGAAAAGCTACAGGCCCCCGACGTGCGTACGGTGTGCCTGGACACGGACTGGGTCGCCATCTCCGGGCACGGAACCGAGGATCCCGGCACCGACCGCGCGCGTCCGACGGCGGAGAACCTGGCCTACGTGATGTACACCTCCGGTTCCACCGGCCAGCCCAAGGGGATCGGCGTGCCGCATCGCGGCGTGATGCGCCTCGTCCAGAACACCAACTATGCCGATCTCTCAGCCGAGCAGGTGTTCCTACAATTCGCGCCGATCTCTTTCGACGCATCCACACTCGAAATCTGGGGCAGCTTGCTGAACGGCGCACGGCTGGTGGTGTTTCCTTCCGCCGACGTGCCTCTCCTGGAAGATTTGAGCGGCATAATACGCCGGTACGGTGTCACCACGCTCTGGCTCACGGCGGGGTTGTTCCACCAGATGGTGGAGAACGGCCACCTGCGCGACATGCCACAATTGCGGCAGTTGCTGGCGGGAGGCGACGTGCTGTCGCCCCCTCACGTCAGGAGAGCCATCCAGGAGCTTCGCGAGTCGAGCCGTGATGGTTGCACGCTGATCAATGGCTACGGCCCCACGGAGAACACTACCTTCACCTGCTGCCACCCGATGACTCACCCATCCGATGTAGGCGACCCTGTCAGCATAGGGAGGCCCATCGCCAACACGCAGGTGTACCTGCTGGACAGGCATATGCGGCCCACGCCCGTAGGGGTAGCGGGAGAGCTATACATAGGAGGGGATGGGTTGGCGCGGGGTTACATAGGTAGGCCCGACCTGACCGCCGAGCGCTTCGTGCCCGACCCCTACGCAGCCTCCGCAGAGTCGGGCGCGCGCCTGTACAGGACGGGTGACATGGCGCGCTACCTCCCTGACGGCAAGATAGAGTTCCTGGGGAGGCTGGACCACCAGGTTAAGCTGCGGGGCTTCCGCATAGAGTTGGGCGAGATAGAGTCTGTATTGAGCCTGCACCCCGGAGCACAAGATGCCGTAGTCATGGTGCGCGAGCAACCGGACGTGGCGGGTGGTAAGCGATTGGTGGCGTATGTAGTCCCCGATCCCGCGCAGGCGCAAACCCTCACATCCGGCGAGCTACGGCACTACTTGAAGGAGCGGTTGCCCGACTACATGGTGCCCTCGGCCTTCGTGCTGATGGAGAAGATGCCCCTCACGCCCAACGGCAAGGTAGACCGCCAGGCGCTGCCCGCCCCCGAGTTGGGGCACGCGGAAGGGGAGGCGAGCTACGTGGCCCCGCGCAACCCGGTGGAGGACGCTGTAGCCTCGATATGGGCGTCGGTGCTGGGCGTGGGGCTGGTGAGCGTGCATGACGACTTCTTCGAGGTGGGTGGGCACTCGCTGGCGGCCACGCAGGTGGTGTCGCGGGTGCGCGAGGCGTTCCACGTAGAGTTGCCGTTGCGCCGCCTGTTCGAGACGCCCACGATAGAAGGGCTTGCTATGTCGATTGCCGAGATGCAGGGCGCGGAGCGAGCCGATGCGCCTGTAATCAGCAGAGTGAGTAGCATGCCCGAGGATGAATTGCCGTTGGATCTTGACCAGCTTTCAGACGACGAAGTGGACGCCCTGCTACGGGACATAATGACGGGCCGTTAAGAGTGCGCCGATGAGCAGCATGGATAGACCACTAGCAGACCTTTCCCCGCAAGAGAAGCGCGATATGCTCGCGCAGCAGCTCAAGCAGAAGGCTGCCGCGCCCAGGCGTTTCCCGCTGTCGTTCGCCCAGCAGAGACTGTGGCTCGTTGACCAATTGGAGGGGAGCAGCGCCTTCTATAACGTCTCGTTCGCCACCTACCTGCGCGGCCCATTGCAGGTCGACGCGCTAGAGAGCGCCATCCAGGAGATAGTGCGGCGCCATGACACTTTGCGCACCAGTTTTGTAATGGTGGACGAGCAACCCATGCAGGTTGTCTCCCCTACCGTGGAGGTGCGTCTGCATCTCAAAGATCTACGCTATTTACCCGCCCAAGAACGGGGCAAGGCGGGCAATACTCTGCTAGAGGAGGGCGCCAGACGCCCTTTCGATCTAGCCGAGGCCCCCCTGATACGCACGCTCCTGGTGCGGCTGGAGGCGGAAGAGCACCTCTTCCTGGTCACTATGCACCACATCATCTCCGATGGGTGGTCGTCGGGTATTTTTCACGGAGAATTAGAGACCCTCTATTCGGCCTTCGTTGATGGTAAGCCCTCGCTGCTCCCCACGCTACCGATCCAGTACGCCGACTATGCCGTGTGGCAGCGAGAGTGGCTGCAAGGCCAGGTGCTACAGACCCAGCTAGATTATTGGAAGGGGCAGCTCGCGGGCGCCCCACAATTGCTCGCACTCCCGGCAGATCGCCCCCGCCCCGCCGCGCAAACCTACCGAGGGGCCCAACAGTCTATCACGCTGCCGCCCGACCTGCTCCAGGCCCTGGAGAGCCTGAGCAAGCGAGAGGGCGTCACCCTCTTCATGACCCTATTGGCCGCCTTCAAGGCGTTGCTATACCGCTACACCGGCCAGCCCGACATAGTCACGGGCGTCCCGATAGCTAACCGCACCCGTACAGAAGTGGAAGGTCTGATAGGCTTCTTCGCCAACACCCTGGTGCTGAGAACAAACTTGAGCGGCACGCTCAACTTCCATGATCTGCTCGGCAGGGTGCGAGCTGTTTCGCTGGGAGCCTACGCTCACCAGGACCTGCCGTTCGAGAAATTGGTGGAGGAGCTACAGCCGGAGCGCAATCTTAGCTACAACCCGCTCTTCCAGGTAATGTTCGGATTTGAGAACACCCCCAGGTCCTTGCGGGAGCGGTCGGGGCTGGTGTTCGAGCCTGCCTTGTTCGACGGCGGCACGTCCATAGTTGACCTGTCGATCACGATCATGGATACGCCCCAGGGCATGCAGGCGCAGGCCGAATACAGCACGGACCTGTTCGACGCGAGCACCATAGCCAGGCTGCTGGGGCACTACCTCACGCTCCTGGAGGCTGTCACCGAGAACCCAGGTGTTGCCATCTCCCACCTACCGATGCTCTCACAGGATGAACGCCACACCCTGCTGGCGGGTGGGAACAGCACACATAGAGACTATCCGCGCGACAAGTGGATGCACCAGCTTTTCGCCGAGCAAGCCAGGCGTACTCCCGGGAAGACGGCCCTCGTATTTGGCGAGGAGCAACTGACCTATCGCCAGCTAGACGAACGGGCGAACAGGCTGGCCCACTATCTGCGCGGACTGGGAGTAGGCCCTGAGACGTTGGTCGGTATCTGCGTGGAACGTTCGGTAGACATGCTGGTGAGCGTGCTGGGGGTGCTCAAAGCAGGGGGCGCTTATGTGCCCCTGGACGCCACCTATCCAAAGGAGCGCCTGGCCCACATGGTGCGGAACTCCCAGGCCAAGGTGCTGATCACGCAAGAGGGGCTGGCCGAGCTAGCTCAGAAACTAGCCGGCCACGTTACCGAAACGCTGGTACTGGATCTGTGCCGTAACGAGATCGAGCAGCAGCCAAGCGATGACCCAGGCATAGAGATCTCCCCAGACAACCTGGCTTACGTTATCTATACGTCCGGCTCCACGGGTATGCCAAAGGGGGTCATGCTGCCGCATCGCGCCCTCACCAACCACCTCTGGTCCATGCGGGCTGAGCCTGGGTTGGCGGCGGAGGATGTGCTCCTCGCCGTCACCTCCCTCTCGTTCGACATAGCCGCCCTTGAGCTATACCTGCCCCTCATCGCAGGGGCTACGCTGGTGCTGGCGAGCAGGGAAAGAGCCACGGACGGCACTCTGCTCGGCAGGGAAATCGCCAAAAGAGGCGTTACGGCCATGCAGGGCACCCCCGCCACGTGGAGGCTGCTGCTCATAGCCGAGAGCCTGCCCGCGCAGGCATTTGCAAAGCTGAAAGCGCTGTGCGGAGGGGAGGCGATGCCCGCCGCCCTGGCCGAGGAGCTATGCGCACAGACCGGCCAGTTGTGGAACATGTACGGCCCTACAGAGACGTGCATCTGGTCCACCACTCAAAAGGTGGAGCTTACAGGCAAGCCCGGCACGAGCGCGACCCACCCAACGGTCAGCATAGGCAGACCTATTGCCAACACGCAAGTGTATTTGCTGGACCGCTACGGAGAGCCTGTGCCACTGGGAGTGGCTGGCGAATTGCACATCGGAGGGGAGGGCCTGGCGCGAGGTTACTTTAATAGACCGGACCTGACCGCCGAGCGCTTCGTGCCCGACCCGTTCGGCGCGCAGCCGGGCGCGCGACTCTACAGGACTGGCGATTTGGCGCGCTATTTGCCCGACGGCAACATAGAGTTCCTCGGACGCATAGACCATCAGGTCAAGGTGAGAGGATTCCGCATCGAGCTTGGCGAGATAGAGTCCGCGCTAGGACAGCACCCCGGCGTGCGCCAGGCTATCGTGATCGTGAGCAGTGGAGATGGCGCGAGTGACAACGACAAGCAACTGGTAGCCTACATTGTGCCGCAACCGGGCCAGGCTCCACCCTCTGCCGAGATGCGCGCCCACCTGCAAGCCAGACTACCCGAATACATGGTCCCCTCAACCTTCGTTCTCATGGAGCAGATGCCGCTCACCCCCAACGGCAAAGTAGACCGTAAGGCTCTCCCCGACCCCGGCAGCACCGATCCGCGCAGGCGGGGCGATTACGTTGCCCCTCGCACGCCCCTGGAGACGCAGCTAACCGAGGTATGGGCGGCGGTCTTGCACAAAGAGCAAATCGGCGTGACGGATAGCTTCTTCGCCCTCGGAGGCCACTCGCTCTCTGCCATGCAGATGGTGTCGAGGGTGCGCACCGCGCTCGGCATAGAGCTGCCCTTGCGCAGCCTGTTCGAGACCCCTACAATAGAGGGACTGGCCGCGGCCATGTCGCTCAAAAAAGGCTCGCATGCCATGTCAGCACCCCCTATAGTATCCTTAGCCAGCAGAAGCGAAGAGGTAGAAGATGAGCCTTTGAACCTAGAAGAGCTATCCGGTGAGGAGATAGAATCGCTCCTCGCGACTTTACCGGAGTAAGTACCGAACATATCCACCCACTATTTGAACGCTTACGAGAAGCAAAGTCACAGTATGAACCAAGACCCTAATTCGATGTCCACAGCCGGCCTCTCCATCGAGGAGAAGCGCGCGCTGCTGGCGCAACAACTGAGCAAACGGAAGAAGCCCCGCTACTTCCCTCTATCGTTCGCCCAGCAGAGGCTGTGGATCGTTGACCAGTTGGAGCCCGACAGCGCCTTCTATAATGTGCCCTTCGCCTCCCGCCTGCGTGGCCCCCTCGACACGGCAGCCCTTGAACGCACCCTGGCCGAGATTGTACGGCGGCACGAGGCATTGCGAACCACCGTATCGGTTGTTGAAGGCCAGCCGGTGCAGGTTGTCGCCCCAACAGCAGATGTGCCTTTGCCCATCGTGGACCTATGCCACATCCCTGAAAGCGCACGGGAAGCGGAAGCCCAACGCCTCGCGGAAGCGGACGCCGCCAGGCCGTTCGACCTGGCGCAGGGGCCGCTCATACGCGCTACCCTGTTGAAGATCGGCGAGCAAGACCATATGCTCATGCTCACCATGCACCATATCGTCTCCGACGGCTGGTCCATGCAGGTCTTCTATCAGGAGCTAGAAGCGCTTTACAATGCGTTCCAGGCGGGCGAGCCGTCGCCACTGTCTGAGTTGCCCGTGCAGTACGCCGACTATGCGGTGTGGCAGCGAGAGTGGCTGCAAGGCGCGGTGCTACGGGCGCAACTCGACTACTGGAAGGCCCAGCTTGCGGGCGCACCTCCCCTCTTGGAACTGCCCACCGACCGCCCACGCCCAGCCTCGCAAACTTACAAGGTCGTCTACCAACCGGTAGTTTTCCATCAGCACCTGGCCCGCCAATTGGAAGCATTGGGC
>JBAURA010000485.1:0-17278 GCA_049580985.1 Chloroflexia bacterium | reverse complement strand
GGTTCGTCCTTCGTCTTTCGTCCTTCGTCCCCTATGGACGCTTTCCGCTCGCCCGACCGGCTGGTCTGGGTGGCGCTGCTACTGGGCGCGGTGTTGCGCCTCTATAATCTCACGGGCATGGGCCTGTGGATTGACGAAGGCTACACCATCATGTTCGGGCGCATGTCGTGGGCGGATGTGCTGGGCTTGAATGGCGCGTACGACTCGCACCCACCGCTCTACTTCGCATCCGCCAAGTTATTCGGGCTGATCGTACCCGAATTGGCAGCGGGGCGCGTAGTCAGCTTCGTCTGCGGCACATTGACGCTGCCCGTGTTATACCTGCTGGCGCGGCGCCTGGCAGGAGGTTGGATAGCGCTCGCGGCGACGTTCGTGCTGGCGATCTCGCCTCTGCACATCTGGTACTCCCAGGAAGCGCGCATGTATGTGCCCTCGATGCTCTTCGTGGCGGTCTCTCACTGGGCGCTGGTAGAATGCCAACATGCACCGCACCGCAAGTGGGCCATCATATATGGCCTCTCGGTGCTGGTCGCTATGTACTTCAGTTACAGCTCGCTCTATGCGCTGGCACCACAGGCTGTCTTGCTCATCTGGCTCCTTCGAAAACATCGGCGCGAGGCATTGCCTGTCTTCATCGCACTCGCGGCGGCAATAGCGGCCTACTTGCCGTGGGTCCCCCAGTGGTTCTCGGCCATCGAGGAGGCCGACCCCCTCAGGGTCACGTATCTCGGGGTGACGCCACAAAAGGTTGGCACGCAGCTTCTAGAGATAACTGGCCTCGCGGATCGCGGCTTCTACCTGTCGCCATCGGCGCTGCCCTGGGAGCGACGACCCGCTTTCTACTGGATAGCGGGCTTGTCGGCTATGTTGGTTGCGCTGGCCGGGGGCGCGGTCCTGGCAAAGCACTCTTCGAGAGCGCTCATCCTGGCGCTGGTCCTCTGGGCGGGTACGGTGCTCACCGCTATCGCGCTGAGTCTTATTAGTCCGGGTTTCGCTTCTCGTACAACGCTATACGCTCTGCTGGGGTGGTCACTCCTCGCGGGTGCCGCGCTCGTGGGCATAAAGCGAGCTTCCAGGTGGGTACGCGCGATGGGGATTGCCGGGTCTGCCCTGGTGATACTCTATTCGCTGGTGTCGCTTGGCCTTGTATATACGCGGGCCTACAAGCAGGACTGGGCGAGCCTGGCAAATGACATGGCTTCCGTCGCCCCCGGTGCGCAAGATGTGCTGATAGTCCGCCCGATAGACAGCACGATTATCGATGCCTACCACCCGGGCGTGCTGGACGGCCATATTGTAGAGGACCCCGCATACGTGACCGGCGATCAGGTCTGGTTCCCTTATCACGACACGCCGCGGTTCGCACCTTATCACGAGCAGCTCCGCGCCCTGGGTTATGAACGCGTCAGGCACCAGTACTACTATAACCCCTTGTACCTCGATCTATACGCCAGGTGAGGCCCAGGCGTCACTATGATATAATCTATGATATGCCGAGCGATGCTACGTATGCCGCGAGACGCGGCGTTGCCCGCTATGTTGCCAGCGCGGGCGTCGTCTTTCTAATGATCCTCTTCATGGCGGGCCTGGCGGCGTGCGACCTCGTTCCCAATGATTCGGAAAAGCAGAGGCCGTCCACCCCCACTCCCCTTGCGACTATCGATCCCGACCTGATCCCGGAGGACGCCAGCACACCCGATCCCTTGAGCAGCCCTTTGCCAACCCGCACGCCCAGGCCAACGCGCACGGCCACCAGGACCGCCACCCCTTCGCCAAGCCCGACACCTACCTTCACGCCGACGCCGGGTACGCCCATCCCAACGTCCACCACCACCCCTACGCTGACCCCGTTCCCGACGCCTACGCCTCTGCATACGTATACGCCTCTGCCTGCGCTTTCGACCGTTACGCCCGGCCCCTCGCGCACGGTGCCTCCGACCCGCACCCCCAGGCCAATCGACACGCCCACGGAGACGCCTACGGAGACGCCTACGCCAATACTCGTTCTGCTCCCCACAGAGACTGAGACCCCTACCCCCATCGCGGTAGAGACCCCGCCAGCGTTGCCTTCGGAGGAGCCAATTCCCATACCCATACCTTTCGCTACCGACCTGCCAACCCCGTAAGCGGGCATACGCGACAGCAAGGAGAGAATAAAAGATGACCTTACGAGTGGGATTGGTCGGCCTGGGCGCGATGGGCTTGCCTATCGGGAAGCGGTTGTTGAATGCCGGTTACGCTCTCACGGCCGTGCCTCACAACAACCAGGCTCCAGCCGATGAGCTGCGAACACTGGGGGCAGACGTCTGTACGCGCGCCGCCGACCTCCTCCCTGAGTGCGAAATCGTGATCACATCCGTGCCCGACGTTCCCCAGGTGCGGCAGGTGCTCTTCGGCGAGGAAGGGCTGGTCGCAGGCAGACAGGAAGGGCGTGACCACGACTGCCTCTTCATCGACATGAGTACGATTAACCCGACCGCCGCGCGCGAACACCACGACAGGTTGAGTGAATCCGGGATCGCGGCCCTCGACGCACCCGTGAGCGGCGGCCCGGCCCGCGCCTCCGACGGCACGCTCACGATCATGGTGGGTGGGGACAAAGAGACGTTTGAGCGCGGGCTGCCCATCCTCAGTGCGCTCGGCACGCACGTCATCCACGTTGGCGATCCGGGCGCGGGCCAGGCCGTCAAGCTTGTGAACCAGCTCATGATCTCCATAATAATGGTCGCCAACGCCGAGGCTCTCACGCTGGGAGTCAAGGCCGGCGTGCCGCTAAATGTGCTCACCGAGGTGATCGGCACCGCGAGTGGGGCCAACTATCTAATGCAGAATTGGATGCCCAGAACGCTTTTCGCCGGCGACTTATCCGGGGGTTTCGCGCTCGATCTACTCGTAAAGGACCTCAACGCCGCGCTCCGCTGGGCCGACGATTTGGGCCTGCCCACCTTCGGCGGGGCTATCGCCAAACAACTCTACAGCATGGCCCAGGCCGGCGGCTACGGTAGGATGGACTACTCGGCGGTGGCTCGCCTTTACGAAACGGTGGCCGGTGTAGAGCTTCGTATGCCGGGGCCTGACGATGCACACTAGGGGTATGCACTGCGCCAGCTTTACGCAGTTCGGATTAGCCCACGTTACGATATAAGCAGTATAGAATGAGGACTAATGTCTATTCCTGTCGCGCCGAACTTGTGCTATAATCGCCCTATACTGGGTAGGTTTCTCCGTGCAGTGCAGGTTGACATATGAAGGCTGAAATTGTCTCTATCGGCACGGAGCTTCTCCTCGGCACAATCAACGATACCAATGCCCAGTACCTGGCGCAACGCCTCGCCGGCCTCGGGATCGACTGCTACTACGTTTCGCAGGTAGGTGATAACCTGGGGCGCATCATCGAAGTGCTGGCACGCGCCTGGGAGCGGAGCGAACTTACCATCACTACCGGCGGGCTTGGCCCCACGGGCGATGACCTCACCCGCGAAGCGATAGCCGCTATGCTGGGTGAGGCCCCGGTGGTAGTGCCCGCGCTTGAGGAGTCGCTGAGATCGTTCTTTGCGCGCCGGGGCGCTAGAATGCCGGAGCAAAACTTGAAGCAGGCCACCGTGATACCTTCCGCGAGCGCCATTCCCAACCCGCTGGGCACGGCGCCGGGCTGGTGGGTGCGCCGCGATGCCCCGCAGGGTATGCGCGCCGTTGTGTCGATGCCCGGCGTCCCATTTGAGATGAAGCGTATGTGGGAGCGAGAGGTCGAGCCACAACTGGCGCGGATAACGGGCACGCTGATAGTGTCGCGCACGCTGAAGACGCTCGGTTTAGGCGAGTCGACCGCCGAAGAAATGGTGGCCGACCTGATGCAAGGCTCAAACCCGACGCTTGCTCCATACGCAAAGGCTGACGGGGTGCATCTGCGTATCACCGCCAAGGCCGCCGACCGCGATACCGCCCAGGCGATGATCGCCGGCCTGGAAAGCAAAGTACGTGAGCGCCTGGGCACCGCCATCTATGGAGCCGACGACGACACCCCCGCCGGTGTCATATCCGCGTTGCTCGAGGCGGCGGACCTGAACGTGGCGGTGCTCGAGATAGGCCACGGTGGCGTAGGCTCGGTGGCTCCACTGTTGTCGTCCAGCGGGCGTATGCTATCCCCACTTGCCAAACCTGGGCATGCGACGAATAATAGGGGTATAGATATAGAATCGGCGGCACGGTCTCTGCTGGACGAGATGGGCGCGAGGTTGGCCCTGGTGGTGCAGGTGACGCAGGAGTCTGTGGGCGACGAAGGCCGCACCGTCAGATTTGACGCGGAGATCTGCCTGGCGGCCCGACAGCACGACGGCACGGATCGAGCGTGGCGGATCAGGCAATCGTGGCAGACGGCGCAGAGTGAGGTTACGAGGTTGGTTGGCCTGGCGGCGCTCAACTTATTGCGAAGACACCTGGTTGAGCGGCTGGAGGCCGCAGACTAGAACGGGGCAGCGAATTGGCGCAAGGACAAGACAAACGGGCAGAAGCGTATGTGAAAGCGGTAGGCCGGGTGCGCCAACATGCGCGGGACACACTGGCTCTCTCGCTGCTGTGCCTGGTACTGCTCCTCTCGTCGCTCGTGGCTTTCGGGGGCGTGGCCCAGGCCGATGAGTTGTCGCGGAGATACGAGGCCGGAGAAACCGAGCTATTGAAAGCCGGTGAGACGCCCGAGGTTGCTACCACCTCGCCTACGATAGCGCTCCCCACTGCGACCGCGACCGAGATCATCGAGCCGACCGCCACCGTCGGGTGGGAAGAGCAGTCGCTACTGGCGCTTGCCGACCGGCTCGGCTGGCCCGCCTCGGTGACTATAGATGGCACCGGCATGTACCTGGTGCAGCTGGTGCTCTCCGAGCGCGACTGGGCGCAGGCTTCTATCAGGCCGTTCGCTTACGAGCCGAGCGCCGAAGCAGCCTTTGCGGCCGAGCAGGAGGATGCCCGGCTTTCCGGCCTGGACGTAGAGCCGACCACCTTCTATACATATCCCGCTTATTCGGCGGTCTTCAGGATGCCGGACGGCTCGGTGGTCGAGCGCCGCTTGCGCTGGCACGTCGATAAGTGGATATTCGGCGTTTCGCTACACGGCACAAGCGGCCCCATCGCGGCCCTCGGCACCGAGGACATCGGTCGTGAGCTTCTCATGCTTGCAATTGAGCATGGCCTGCCGCCGCCTCAGGGCGGCATCCTGCCCACGCCCCTCCCCCCTACCCACGGCGCTACACCGTCGGCCACGGCCACGCCTGTCGATTGCGACCTGGACTTCCCAGACGTGACGCCGCAATACTGGGCGTATAGATACATCATGGAGCTTGGCTGCGCGGGCATCGTATCAGGCTACGACGATGGCTCTTTCCGACCTGATAATCCGACCACCCGCGCCCAGATCTCCAAGATGATCGTGCTCTCCGAGGACTGGGCTTTGCTCAACCCCGCCGAGCCGAGTTTTACGGATGTGGGGCGCTCTCACATATTCTACCGCTACATCGAGACGGCTTACGCGCAAGGTATCCTTTCAGGCTACCCGAACAGGCTCTTCAAGCCAAACAGCTACGTCACTCGCGCCCAGGTCGCCAAGATGCTGGTGCGCGCCAGGTCGTGGCCCCTGTCGCTTCTAGGGCAAGCCCCGGTCCCGCTCTGTGACGTGCCGACCAACCACTGGGCATGGACTTATGTGCAGGTGGCGATCCAGCGTCGCGCGTTCAACGGCTACGCCAACGGCTGCTTCCTCCCGGACGCATCCGCGACCAGGGCGCAGATCGCCAAGGTGCTGGCGCTGGCGCACCGCTAGCGGTTTTATTTCTTCGTGTGCATCCATATCGTTAGAAATGGCTGCACCCTGGACCGCGCCCTAAGAGTTGTTCAGACTGCTTAGAAGGCATGTCTGCCTTGTAGCCGCCTTTGGTTGTTAAGGTGCAGCAGGCTTCTTCTTGCGTGCACACAAGAAAGCTTATCTTGCCCATATTATAGCACATTAGTTCTACTAATGCAACTGCCAAATGGGTAGTCTTTTATGTGTATTTTGGGGATTTTCATGGTGGAGGTGACTTTGCACCTAAATCCCATCCTGCACCAGAATTACAATGTCTCGGCGGGACCGAAGGTAAGTGATGCCCCCGAATAACGATGAGCGGAGGGAGTGTGGCTATGACTATGACCGAGCATGCGGTGGTGATCGCCGGAGGAGGTCCGTCAGGGCTGATGTTGGCGGGAGAATTGGGGTTGGCGGGGGTCGACGTTGCCATTGTCGAGCGGCGCGCCAGCCAGGACCTCATTGGCTCGCGGGCAGGCGGTCTGCATTCACGCACCATCGAGGTTCTCGATCAGCGTGGAATCGCCGAGCGCTTCCTCTCGCAGGGGCAAGTGGCGCAGGTCGCGGGGTTCGCCGGGACCACTTTTGACATCAGCGACTTTCCCACCCGGCACAACTACGGTCTCGGGCTGTGGCAGAACCACATCGAGCGCATCCTCGCCGGCTGGGTCGGCGAGCTGAGGGTGCCGATCTACTACGGCATTGAGGTGACCGGTTTCGCGCAGGACGGCACCGGCGTCGACGTCGAGCTATCCGACGGCCAGGCGCTACGGGCGGAGTATCTCGTCGGGTGCGACGGAGGACGCAGTCTGATCCGTAAAGCAGCCGGCATCGAGTTCCCCGGGTGGGACCCGACGACCAGCAGCCTGATCGCCCAGGTCGAGATGGCCGAGGAACCTGAATTGGGCATCCGCCGCGACGCCATCGGCATGCATGCCCTGGGCAAGGTGGAGTACGAGATCCGCGACGGCAAGGTGGTCTACAAGGAAGGGGGGACGGTAGGGGTCATGTTGACCGAACCGCACGTCGGACCCACCGGCAGCGAACCCACCCTGCGCGATCTCAGCGAGGCGCTCATCGCCGTCTATGGGACCGATTACGGGGTCCACAGTCCCACCTGGATCTCCAGGTTCACCGATATGGCTCGGCAGGCAGCTTCCTACCGCAAGGGACGGGTTCTGCTGGCGGGCGACGCCGCACATGTGCATCCCCCGGACGGTGGGCAGGGCCTCAACATTGGTGTGCAGGATGCGGTGAACCTGGGCTGGAAACTGGCCCAGGTCGTCAAGAAGACGTCGTCAGAAAACCTCCTGGATACCTACCATGCCGAGCGGCACCCGATTGCTGCCCGCGTGCTGCGCAACACGATGGCGTCAGTCGCGCTTCGACGCCCGGACGACCGCATCAAGGCCGTGGGCGACATTATTACCGAGCTCCTCAGCATGGACGAGCCGCGCAAGCGGTTCGCCGCGATGATGTCCGGCCTGGACATTCATTACGAGCTCGGCGAGGGACACCCGCTGCTCGGGCGCCGCATGCCCGATCTCGAGGCGGTCACCGCCAACGGTCCACTGCGGGTCTTCACCCTGCTACACGATGCCCGGCCGGTGCTACTCAACCTCGGTGAGCCCGGCGGCCCCGGCGGCTTCGACATCACTCCATGGGCAGACCGAGTCATGTCGGTCGACGCCAAATATGCCGGCAATTGGGAGCTTCCGGTGCTGGGCCAGGTGGCAGCCCCCACTGCCGTGCTGATCAGACCCGATGGATACACCGCCTGGGTGGGGGACGGCACAGATACCGGATTGCGCGACGCGCTGACTACCTGGTTCGGGTCACCATGACACGACATGATCGATACCGGACAGGTTAACGAGGCTTTGTGTAAGGTGCTCTGCCACAACATTTGCGTGCTCATTCAGGCGATCCACGCTTTGGGTGTGGAACCGAATTTTGGTGCAGAATCCCGTCCTACACTAAAATTAGTGGATTAGAGGCTATTTAGATGCAAACCCAAGAGAGGGGAGAGTTGGGGAGCGCCCCCGCCGCCCAAGGGGCACATGCGGCAGGGGCGCTCCCGTGCACCCTCTTTTGCTTGGGAGTCTGAACGGTTACTACTATCGCGTGTCTTGACAGCGGCCTGCCCTGGTGATATAGTCGGGATGTTGGTTATGTTGGGCTAAACGCGTTTAGTAGGGCTAAACTTATGTCGATGGTGGGTGAGACGATAAAGGCCGCACGCGCAAGGCGCAAGCTCAGCCTGGCGCAACTGGCGCAAGCGAGCGGCCTGACGAAGGGCTTTCTCAGCCAGATTGAGAGCGGACGGTCCAATCCGTCGCTCGCCAGCCTGGGCAGGATCGCCCAGGCGCTCGGGATGCAGGCAACAAACTTGCTGGCCGATGCCAATGCCGCCACCGGCACACTCCTCGTACCATCACTGCCCATCAATGTGCCTGTCATGCGTACTATTCGGGCGGGCGGGCACGTAGAGATCTTGCAGGCTACCGAGGGTGGCGCTCACCTGATCGTCGAGCTAACGCCTGACGTGGAACTAAGCTCGCGCCTGGCTCATGAGCATACGCCGGTGCTCTGCGTTCCGTTGGAAGGATCGGCAAAGGTAGTACAGCCGGACGGCTCGTTGTCGCTTATTGTGGGCAGCGTGGCCGCGTGGGATGGTGGCATGCCTTATGCAGTGCAGACCGTGCGCAATTCGCCCGCTCGCCTGCTCCTATTTGTGCCAAGCGCGCTCTCCCTCCCGACACTCCACAGGCTGAGTAGATCGGAACCGCCGGTTAGCGCCGGCACCTTAGCGCAGCCACGAGCGGTGCCGGCAAGAAGCGTCGCGGGACCGGCGGGCGGGCCTGGTGCGGGGCCGCTGAAGCTGGTGGCTATGAGGGCGCAGCGGCTTGCGGAAAGGAAGCGCCACCCGTGAAGGTAGAAGCAGTCGTCGGTGCGGCCCGCGGCGCCGTGGGCTATCTTGTTTATGACCGGCCTGGCGGGCAGGCCCTCATCGTTGATGCCCCACTGGGTTCAACGCTCCTTTATATGAAGGCCATCGAACAGGCGGATTTGTCGGTGCAATACATCGTGAGCACACACGGCCACTGGGACCAGATCGCCGACAACGCGAAGTTGGCCGAGGCCACAGGCGCCGCCGTGTGTGCCCACGTATGGGATGCCCCACGCCTGGCCGACCCTCAACTGGGCACCGAGGACCCGAATTTCAAGACACCCACCCTCCAGGGACGCCGAGCCGACCGGTTCCTGGGCGACGGACAGGAGTTGCAGGTGGGGGACATGCACTTTACGGTCATGCACACGCCGGGGCATACGCCTGGGAGCTTGTCGTTGTATGAACCTCGCTCGAAGGCGCTCTTTTCGGGCGATATCCTTGTGTGGCACGGCATAGGCAGGAGCGACTTCCCCGGTGGCAGCCCTCACCACCTGCAAGAGAGCCTTATCCGCCTGGCGCGTCTGCCCAACGACACGCGCATTTTCCCTGGGCACGGTATCCCTACCGTGCTTGGCAATGAGAGGTGGCTATTGGATTTGGCTAAATCATCAACGACGTGAAGGCACATTCTTAACAGATACGTAGCTAATTACGCAATTGATCAAACTATGAAGATAATGATTGCCAATCGAGAAAGGAGTACGTAATGGCGGACGAAAGAATGAGGTTGCTGGGGCTGGTGAGGGCCGAGTCGAACGTCGGCCACGCCGAGCGAAGCGCTCACCCCTACCATCTGAATACCGGCGACAACGAGTGGTTTCTCGCCAATATTTCGTGCCAGTATGCCTGCCCTGCCTACACCGACGTGGCGCGCTACATCGCACACATCGCGGCGGAGGACTACGAAGAGTCGTATCGCGTGAACCTGGAGGATAACGTCATCCCAGGCATCCTGGGCAGGGTGTGTGCCCGCCCGTGCGAGCCAGCCTGCCGCCGAGGACGCCTGGACGAGCCGATAGCTATCTGCTGGCTCAAGCGCGTGGCGGCCGACTACCGAGGCCCCTGGACCCCACCTGAGCGCCCGCCACGGACTTCACAGCAGACCGTGGGCGTCATCGGCGCAGGCCCCACCGGCATCGCCGCCGCGCGCGACCTGGCGAAGCTGGGCTATGGCGTCACCATCTACGAGTCGCTGCCCATCGCCGGCGGCATGTTAACCGGCGGCATACCCGAGTGGCGCTTGCCTCGTGACTTGTGCAAGCGCGAGATCGACGATTACCTGGCCGCCCTGGGGATCGAGATCAAGCTGAACACACCTATAGGCATGGGCACGTGGCCGGGCGCGGACAAGGTAAATGACAACGCTATCCCCCTGGACGAGCTGATGAAGCGGCACGACGCGGTGCTGATCGCGGCGGGCACCCAGAAGCCTCAGCAAATGGAGCTACCCGGCGAGGACTACGAGCACGTGAAGGGCCTTTATCCCGGCCTATGGTTCATGGAGCAGGTCAATCTCCACCAGCGCCCCTACATTGGCAAGCGCGTGGCTGTGATCGGCGGCGGCTTTACAGCGATGGACTGCTCGCGCTCCTCCCTCCGCATGGGCGCGGAAAAGGTGTACGTGCTATACAGGCGCTCGCGCAACGAGATGCAGGTCTACGAGGAAGAGGCCCGTGAGGCCGAGATCGAGGGGGTAGACTTCCGCTTCCTGGTATCGCCCGTCGAGATCGTGACCGAGAACAACCAGGTGGTCGGCCTAAAGTGCATTCGGAACCGCCTGGGCGATCCCGACGCCTCCGGACGTAGATCGCCTGTGCCAATTCCCGGCTCGGAATTTGTGCTGGAGGTCGAGACGATCATCGCGGCCACCGGCCAGAGTCCTGAGACCGAATGGCTGGCGCCCAACCTGGGGGTGCGCCTCAACAGGCGCAACCGCATCGACGTGGACAAGGACACGTGGATGAGCAATATACCGGGCCTATTCGCCTCCGGCGACTACGTGGCCGGCGCGCGTACGATCATCGCTGCTATCGGCGATGGGCAAAAAGCCGGGATTGCCATAGACCAGTATTTGCGCGGGGTCGATACGAAGGCGGAGAAAGTGGCGCTCGCGGCGGAATTCGCCCTCGTGCCCTATCTCGACCATGTTTCAGACTACCACCTGGATGTTACCAGGGAGTTAAACGACTGGGCGGCGGCCGAAACGGTAACCGAGCAGACAGCGCCTGAGGCGACCATCAGGATGTCGTGGCAGCCGATCTCCATCTGGACGGCCGATACCATGCAACGCCGCCTGGTCGATGCCGAGGACTACGACGCCGTGCCCAGGCAGCACATGCCGATGGAGCCGCTCAACAACCGCTATAACCTCACCCAGGAGGTGGAGCAGGGTCTGCCGCACCACGAGGCATTCGAGGAGGCGCGCCGATGTCTGCAATGCCAGCTAAACATCTTCCTCGACGGCGATAACTGCATCCTGTGCAATGCCTGCATCGAGGTCTGTCCTACTAATGTGCTTCACATGGCCGACCTCGACCTCGTGGAGTCGGTGAACGGCAAGCCCGACGAGCCGCGCTTGCAGGAGGCGCGGCGCTGGAAACACGGCGCGGCCATGATCATGGACGAGTGGCTCTGCATCCGGTGCGGCCTCTGCGCCCAGATCTGCCCCACCAACTGCATCACTATGCAGCACTACGAGCCGAAGCTAGTGCGTGGCGAGTTGCTGGTGCCGTAGGGACGGTGGACGGTGGACGGTGGACGGTTGTCAGTTGTCGGTTGTCGGTTGTCGGTGAAACGTGTAACCTGACTTTCATCCACCGTCCACCGTCTTTCGTCCACCGTCCGCTCATGATATAATCCCTGGGTTGATAGACCGCAAAGGAGGAGCAAGGAGTGACCCGTCCGAGTTTTAAGAGCCTGAGGCGGCCGGGGGTGGTGCTCGCCGCCACGCTCGCAGCCTTAGCCCTGGTCGCCTGCAACGGCCCCACCGTCGTAGACGCCCCCGAAGGTGCGGGCGACTTCCGCGTGAACCTGAGCATGGACCCGGCTACGCTCAACCCCCCGCAGCTCGCCACCATCAACTACACCGTCGCCGACGCGAGGACTGGCAAGCCGGTCGAAGAATACTCCCCCGTGCTTGGGGCGCTCTTCCACAACGTGCTGATCAGCCGCGACCTGACCCACTTCAAGCATGCTTACACCAGCCGTCTGCTCCTCGGCTCGTTCTCGCTACAAACCTATTTCCCAACCACGGGCAAGTACAATAGCTACGGTATCTTCAATCCGACGGAAGCGGATGTCCATGTTTACGCCCATACAGTGCAGGCCGGCGACGAAGGTCCCGAACCGAACCTGGTTGACGACGCAGATAAATCGAAGGTGGCTCGCCAGTACGGCTTGCGGCTCGACCTGTTGACCGGCCCTGAGCCGCTCCGCGCCGGCGAAGCCGCGCAGATCGCCGTTTTCGTTACCGAGCGCGGCGTGCCTGTGACAGGGCTTTGGCCTTTCCTTGACTCGCCTGGTTATTTGTGGATAATCGACCAGGAAAGCCGGAACTTTACGTGGGTGGAAGGCGTCTCTCCTTCCCATGTGCTGACCACCACCGGCACCCCATCCCCAAGCCCCACGGCGGCCACCCCGGAGGCTACGGTCGAGCCGACGAGCCCGGTACCGACCTTCATCCCCAGTCTGATTGAAAAACTGGTGACACGCGTGGCGCAACCCATACCCACTCTCGCGCCCGTGCAGGCCACGGCCCAGGCTTCGATCCTCGAGCCGCAGGCTGTGCGTCCTGCCGTCACCCACGGGCCGTACGTGCTGTTCGGGCATCAGTTCCCCGAGCCTGGCCTCTACAAGATCTGGTTCGAGTTCATGTACAGGGGCCAGGTGATTTATGCCGATTGGGTGGTGACGGTCGAAGAGTAAGACGACTCCCACGACAACCGTCGAACTGTGGCCGCTCATACGAGCGGCCCGACTATTTCAATATCACAGAGCCATATGACCACACACGATACCGGTACCAACGGGTCTCGACCCGCCGAAAAACACTCTGTCAGCCTCAGGGTGAATGGCAAGCCATACCGGCTCGAAGTGCCCTCGCGCCGTACTCTCCTCGACACGCTGCGCGACCAACTTTACCTCACCGGCACCAAGAAAGTATGCGACATGGGGCATTGCGGCGCGTGCACCGTGTTCCTCGACGGTACGCCTGTGCTCTCCTGCCTGACGCTGGCCGTGGCGTGCGACGGCGCGGAGATCGCCACCGTAGAGGGGCTGGCAGGCTCCGACGGCACACTGAGCGCGGTGCAGCAGGCGTTCGTAGAGTGCGACGCCTTCCAGTGCGGCTTCTGCACGCCCGGCCAATTGATGTCCGCCACAGCCCTCCTCAAGAGCAACCCTGACCCCAGCGTGGATGAAATCAGGGCGGGCATGGCGGGCAACCTGTGCCGGTGCGGGGCGTACCAGGGTATCATCGACGCCGTTCGGAGCGCTGCGCGCCACATGCGAGAAGCGGCTGAGGCCGAATAGCATGGCGAGCCTGGCTGTCGCGAAAGGAGCGTAAAGTGACCCGTGTCATCAAGACCAAGGTGGAGATCGAGGGCAAGATCCACGAGGAGACGGTCGTCATCGAAGAGGAAGAGCCTTCACCCTGGCAGGAAGGCCGCGAGTTCCAGGTCGTCGGCAAGGGGATCAACCGGATCGATGCCCGCGAGCGCGTCACCGGCGCTGCTCGCTACACCTACGACGTGGCCCTCCCAGGTATGCTCTTCGCCGCCGTGCTGCGCTCGCCGCACCCGCACGCCCGTATTGTGTCGGTAGATACGAGCAAGGCCGAGAGCCTGCCGGGCCTGCGCGCCATACTTACAAAGGACAACGCGCCAGATATACGCTGGTACGGGGTTTGCAAGCTTCTCGATAGCACAGTGCGCTTCGTGGGCGAGGAGGTAGCGGTGGTGGCAGCCGACGACCTCGACACCGCCCAGGACGCGCTCAGGCTGATCGACGTACAGTACGAGGTACTTCCAGCCCTGCTGGATATGGAACAGGCCTCCAGGCCGGGCGCGCCGCAGATCCACCCCTCCGGTAACGTGCTTAAGAGCGATGGCAAAGAAGGCGAGCTGTACAGCCGGGGCGACGTTCAAAGGGGCTTCAAGCAGGCCGACGTGATCGTTGAGGGCAAATTTACTACCTCCACCCAACTCCACAACTCCTTCGAGACGCACGGTAGCGTCGCCTCCTGGGAAGGCGACGAGCTGACGATCTGGGAGTCGACGCAATACATATTTGGTGTGCGCGACCGGGTTGCCACCGCGCTCGATATCCCCTTGAGCCGCGTGCGGGTGATCTGCGAGTACATGGGCGGTGGCTTCGGGAGCAAAGGGCAGACCCTGAAGCAGCCGGTCTTCTGCGCCTTGCTTGCCCGCATAACGGGGCGGCCCGTCAAGTTGATGCTCAGCAGGCATGAAGAGAATACGCTGACGGGCAACCGGGGCGCGACGATCCAGAAGATCAAGATCGGGGCGCGCAAAGACGGCAGCATAACCGCCATCGACCTGGAAGCGCTCTACGGCGTGGGCGCTTACGGCAACTGGGCCGCCGAAGTAGGAGGGCCGGCCAGGGACCTTTACAGGTGCCCGAACGTGCGCACTCTCGTGCTGGGCGTGCGGACGAATACCGGCAGCCATTCCGCCTTCCGCGCGCCTGGCTACGTCGAGGGCACGTTCTCCCTCGAATCGGTGATAGACGAGCTTTGCGACAGGCTGGGTATCGACCCGCTCGACTTTCGCAAGCAAAACCACGCGCCCGCTGACCAGGCGACGGGCCAGGACTACTCGTCCAAGCACCTGCTGGAGAGCTACGACCGCGCGCTGGAATTGCTCGGCATGGACCGCAAGGCGGAGTTACCCAGGCGCGGCACGATGGAGGCCAACGGCAGGTGGAAGCGTGGCATCGGCATGGCGAGCCAGACGTGGGGAGGGGGTGGCGGCCCACCCGCCCACGCCACCGTGCGCGTGAACTCCGATGGCACAATAGAGGTGGCCTGCGGCATACAGGACATAGGCACCGGCACCAAGACGGCTCTCGCCCAGATAGCTGCTGAGGAATTGGGCGTGCCTCTCGACTCGATACGCTTCAGGCTGGGCGATACGCAGAAGGGACCGTTTGGCCCGGCCAGCTGGGGCAGTATCACCACTCCCTCGGCGGGGCCGGCGGTGCGCATGGCTGCGGCGGACGCCCGCCGGCAATTGCTTGAGATAGCATCGTTCTTTATGGAACTGCCCGCCAACTACCTCACCCTGCAAGACGGCTGGGTGTCCGTCGAGGGGCAAAAGAAAGGCAGGCGACCGCTAAAAGCGATACTCGAAGAGATCGGCGATTACATGGTCACCGGCAAGGGGTACAGAGGCCCCAACCCTCCCCAGCAGATCAAGACCTGGGGAGCACAGATCGCCGAGGTGGAGGTGAACGTGGACACCGGCCAGGTGCGCGTGCTGCGCATTGCCGCCGTGCACGACGTAGGCCGCGTGATCAACCCCCAGGGCCTCCACAGCCAGTTCTACGGAGGCATACTCCAGGGCATGGGCTTCGGCCTCACCGAAGAGCGGATCGTGGACAAGGGAACAGGTCACGTCTTGAACTCCGGCCTCGATGATTACCACCTGCCAAGCGTGGCTGATACTCCTGAGATGCTCGTGGCCGCCGTCGGGAAGGCCGACACGCTGGCAAACCACATCGGCGCGAAAGGCGCGGGCGAGCCTCCTATCATCCCGACCGCCGCCGCTATCGCCAATGCGATTTATAACGCCACCGGGGCACGCGTCTACTCGCTGCCCGTGACGCCGCGCCGGATGCTGGAAGCCTTGCAAGCGCAGGCCGCGCAAAGTGACCAGGAGAATATGCGCTAATGCGAGACTTTACTTACATACAGGCATCGAACCCTGCCGAGGCTACTGCCGGTCTGAGCGGTGAGAGCAGGATCATCGCAGGCGGCACCGACATCCTCCCGTTGATGAAAGACGACCTGGCGACTCCCAGCACGTTGATAGACATATCCCGGTGGCGAGAGGGGCGAGAGATACGCAGCACCGATTCCGGCCTGGAAATCGGCGCGCTCGTTACTTTGAGCGAAATCGCTTCCCATCACGAGATCCAGGTGCGTTACACCGCGCTGGCAGAAGCGTGCCGCTTGTCCGCCGCGCCGCAACTGCGCAACATGGGCACCATCGGGGGCAATCTCTTGCAGGCGACGAGGTGCTGGTACTATCGTGGGCCTTACTATTGCTGGCTCAAAGGCGGCGAACGGTGCTACGCGCGCCACGGCGAGAACGAGTTGCACTCCATCTTCCTTACCTCCCCCGACGAGAGCGTATGCGTAAGCGCCCACCCCTCGGACCCCGCCGTCGCGCTCCTGGCCTTCGACGCCACTGTTCGCTACACCACCCCGGGGGGCAGCGCGGAGGTGCCCTTGTCCCAGTTCTACCGCCTACCAACCTCCGACCGGCGCACCATGATCGACATTCCCACGGACGCGGTAATCACCAGCATCAACATACCTGCCTTCGCAGGCAAGTCCGTCTATCGCAAGGCGATGTCCCGGGCCACCTGGACCTTTGCCTTGGCAAGCGTGGCCCTTGCTATCCTCACAGAGGGCGATGCAATTGCTGAAGTGCGGGTGGCTATCGGTGGGGTAGCGCCTGTGCCCGTACGCATGTCAGGCGTAGAGCAGCAGATGCTCGGAAAGCTTCCCTCGGATCTCGACTCAGATGAGTTAATCCGGACGCTCGTTCAGGATGCGCGGCCCCTGTCCCAAAACGGCTATAAGGTGATGGTGTTGCAAGGGTTGTTCAGGGAAGCTCTGGCCGCGCTCAATAGTTGATGCTACATATCCCTTTAGCTCACATAGAGGAACGATTACTAACATGGGAGGGTGAATCCATATGGAATGGCTCATAACCGTACACAGCGTCTGGCGCTGGGCTGTGCTCCTGGCGGCACTGGGTGCGCTTGTGTTCGCCGCCAAGTCGGCTACTGGCTCGCGGCCCTGGGACGGCAATGCTGATCGCGCCTCGTTCTTCTTCACACTGGCGATGGACATACAGTTCCTGATAGGGGCTGTGCTATGGATTGCCCAGGGCAGGTGGAACGGCGCAGACACCCTGCTAAGCTGGGTGCATCCGCTTGCTATGATCGCAGCCGTAGCCCTGGCACACGTAGGTCGCGCCCGCGCGGATCGCGCCTCGGAGGATAAGGCGAAAGGCACGCAAGCCGCGCTCTTCTTCGGCTTGAGCCTCGTGATTGTAATCGTCGCGATACCATTTGCCGCGTGGCCGTTGTAATAGAGGCTAGCTGGCTAAGTACGTATTTCAAAATTTGGATCTAGCATGAGCAGAGCGAGGCATGCCTCAATACTGTCTGTCGTATTGATCTTGTAGGGGCGGACCTGTGTGTCCGCCCGGTTGGTGAGCCGTCAAGATCGGGGTGAGGAGAGA
>JBAURA010000484.1:0-5072 GCA_049580985.1 Chloroflexia bacterium | reverse complement strand
GTTGAATGGCGTGAGACCGAGGGGGCGGGCAATTTCTATGATCAGTTCGACGCTGAAAAGATGGCGGCACCGGCTAAACCCTGGGGGAAGATCCCCCTGCGGAAACTGGGGAGGGGGCGCTTGCCTGGAAGCGTGGTAGAACGGCCTAAGACGCATATAATATTTGGCGCGGCTACATGCAGGCTTGAGTGGATCCTTGCGCAGTCCTTGACAGAGGAAGGTCGCGCACGAGCTGATGTGGCCCTCACGCTCGATGGTACTCTGCCGAGGTGTTTTGTGAATGACGTACATAAGGCGTTGTATCTTATATACCTGGACTTGAATGTGGAGGATCCGAAGCCTGTTGATGGAGAGGCGCGATGTGCCTGGTGCGGCGCCGGGGGGGTTAGAGGCGAGGTAGATGGGCACTGTCGAACGTGCGGCGCATGGCCCGCGCTAAGGAGACCAGAAGAGTGCTGAGCGTACACCTTGAGGTTTGTCTAATTGGCGCTCCAAGAGCTTACTGCGTCTATCATGAACTTTGTACGTGTCGAGATTATTTTGGAATCCATATCCACCCGCGCGCTCGTCCATGATCTTAGCTGATGCATTAGCCCTGAGAATGCATGGTTAGGCACGTGCGAGTACAAGCCTCTTAGTATGGTTGTATACCGCTCAAGGTAATCGCTAACACCAATCCGGTGCTCCCAATCTGCTGCCATTACGGTCTGTATCAGGCCGTGTTGCCTTTGTATAGTGCTGAGTATTTCGCGGTTGGAGACACTACTCTGCCATTCAGCAATGTATCCATGTTGTGCCAGCAGGGCGAACCATTGGCGATCAATGAGTGCCGCCAAAGTATCTTGCTCAGTCTCTTCATAACAGAACAGGTAGATGCCATCGGGTTTGAGTACTCGCCGCATCTCGGCTAGAGCTAGTTGCCAGTCCGGGACCAGGTACAGCACTTGAGCCGTGAGCACTACATCAAACGATGAGTCCTTGAAGGGAAGGGCGGTGACGTCAGCCTGTACCAGGCTTAGGTTCGCAGTTATCCCCCGGACCTTCCTTCGAAGCTCCTTCATCATTTGGCCCGATGTGTCTATACCTGTGTAAGAATAGCCCCGCCTGATCAACGGCAGTGCCAGCCTCCCCGTGCCAATACCAGGCTCCAGGAATGTTGTATGGGGTCCGGTGGAAGTGAGCATTGCGATAGCGTTTGCTATCTTCTCGTCTGCTTCACCGGGAAACAGCCCGCGCGCCGTATCGTATGCCGGTGCCAGCTCATCGAAGGAGATGTCCATTAGCTCCAGGTACTTTCTAGTTGTCAGTTGTCAGTTGTTGGTGGAGGGTTACGAAGGGAAGTTGGCACATGGCTCATCATAACCGACTACCGACAACCGACAACTGACAACTTCTTTGCTGACTCAGCCCTGGGCTTCACGGGCCAGGCGTATGGGCAGGGTGATCTGGAAGCAGGTGTACCCTGGCCGGGAATCGACCTTGACGTGGCCGTGGTGCTTGTCGACTATTATGTTGTAGACGATGTGCAGGCCCAGCCCTGTGCCTATGCCCGGACCTTTGGTGGTGAAGAACGGCTCGAAGACGCGGGCCTGGACGTCGGGCGGGATGCCCGGCCCGTTATCGGCAAGCTCTACTATGACATTGGTATCTTGCATGTAGGTCTTTATCGTTAGCTCGCCGTGGCCGTCCATGGCGGAGATCGCGTTGTCGATGATGTTGGTCCACACCTGGTTCAACTCGCTGCCATATCCCTCGATCCGCGGCAGGTTAAGATCGTACTCTTTCTTCACGGTCACGCCGGTCTTGAGATTGTGGCGCAGCATGACGAGCGTGTTCTCCAGCCCTTCGTGTATGTCCACCTGCTGCACCGGGGCCTGATCGAGGAACGAGTAGGTCTTGACCGCTTTTACGATCTCGGAGATCCGTTGTGCGCTGCTCTGCACCTCGTTGAGGAGGCCGTAGGCCGATGAACCGGACGACAGCCAGGCGGCAATCGCAGGGATGTGTTCGCCGGAGAAAGGCTCCAGCGCGCGCTCAAGCTCTACCAGGTCCCACCCGAATGAGACGAGCACGGGGGCGATTTCCCAGGCGTCCTCCGCGCCGCGCGCCTCCAGCCATTCCTGTACTTCCACCTCTCTGTCGCTGCGGGCGAGAGGCTCGAGCATGAGCGTGCGAGAGGCCCTGGTTTCCATTTCGTCGCGCAATTCGGCCAGCCTCGCGGCCTGTACATCGTTGAAGGTCAGCCGGTCGAGGTCGATAGAGACGCGCTGCCACTGACCCAGCGCTTCCCGAAGCTGATCGGCGCTACGACGCACGGCGGCTGCCGGGTTGTTTAGCTCGTGGGAAAGCCCCGCAGCCAGGGTGCCCAGGGACGCAAGCTTGTCGTGCTGCACCAGCAGCGTCTCGGTGCTGCGCAGGCGGTCGATGAAGGTACGCAGGATGCCGAGCACCGCCGCGGGATTGTTCGTCAACAGGTTGTAGAAGGCTTCACGGCTGATTACCAGCACGCGGCTGTCGCGCAGGGCGCGCACCGATGCCAAGCGCGGCACATGTTCCAATAGCGACATCTCGCCCAGCATGTCACCTGAATGGCGGGTAGCCATCACAACATCAGATTTACCCGCGCGCTTGGTTACCTCGAAATCGCCGTCCACGATAATGTACAATGCATCGCCGGGGCTGCCCTCTTCCATCAGTAGCTCGCCCGGCCTGATGGTGGCAGGCTCTGCTATCTCGCCTAGCTTGCTCAGGTGCTCGTCGGCCAGCCGTCCGAAGATGGGCAGGCGGCGCAGGAACTCTTTAGTGACCGCCAGCTTTACCCCCTCGCCCTCGTCACCCGGCGGGTAGATTAGCGCTTCGTCCACATAGCACCACATCCAGTCCTCGCCCGGCTCAAATGACCGGATTATAGGGTGCTGAGTGGCGTGGAAGTGCCCGGTGGCGTGCCTGTTCTTCGATTCATCACAGCAGCCAACATGCCCGCATCCCAGGCAGAGCCGCAGGTGCACCCAGGAATCGCCGAGGGCCACGCACTCTTCACAGCCCTGGGATCGAGGGGTAGTTTCCTTTATCTGGTCGAGATGTGTGCATGCGTCGGTCATGGCTTCGCTGGTTGTCGGTTGTCGGTTGACGATGGACGATGGACGATGGACGATGGACGATAGGATGGGAATCTGTTCTGTACACTTAAGGATTTTCCATGTGCAGAACAGATTCTTGTGCGTGTAAACCTAACCTTTGATGGAACCTTTCTTAAGTCGTAGGTTAGGTTTTGAAGGGTCTCTGACGAGTAGCGCCGTGCGGTTGGCTTTAGTGTATGCAAACTTAACTTCCAATGGAACTTCCTTAAGTTGGAAGTTAAGTTTGCCATTGTAGGTTGTGTGTCATTCACGTTTTACGCTCTTACTGACAACCGACAACTGACAACTGGCAACCGGCTACAAAGACGAGATGTACTGGTGGATGAACTGCACCGCCATCGAACCTTCGCCTACGGCGGTAGCCATGCGCTTGACCGAGCGGGAGCGGACGTCGCCAGCAACGAAGATGCCGGGCACACTCGCTTCCAGCCAGTAAGGGTGCCGGCGGAGCGGCCAGCCCTTGGGCGGTTGGTTATCTTTCATCAAGTCCGGCCCCGCGAGGATGAAGCCCATGGCGTCGCGCTCCAGCACCCCGGCTACCCATTCGGTGCGCGGCTGCGCCCCTATGAAGACGAACACGGCGGTGGCGGGCACCTTCTCGCGCTCGCCGGTGGCGGCATTGGCGATGGTGATAGCCTCCAGCCGGGCCTCTCCATGTACCTCTGCCACGCTGGAGTGGGGTACCACCTTGATATTGGGGGTCTGCGCTATCTGCTCGACGAGGTACTGCGACATCCCTTTGGATAGAGAGTCGCCGCGCACCAGCATAGTCACACTGCGCGCGTAGCGGGCGAAGTGCATAGCCGCCTGCCCGGCAGAGTTGGCGGCGCCCACGATGTATACGTCCTCGTCTTTATAGGAGAGGGCTTCGGACTGGGCCGCTCCATAATAGATCCCCGCGCCGGTGAGGGCCTCCGCACCCGGCACGTCGAGCTTGCGGTAGCTGACGCCGGTGGCGATCATGAGAGCGTGGCAGCTGATCTCCATACCATCCGACAACTGTACGATACGGTAAGGGTCTTCTATTCGTAGCTGACAAACTTCCTGGGGAGTGAGGATTTCAGCGCCGAAGCGGGTGGCCTGGGTGACTGCTCGTCTGGCGAGATCCCAACCGCTGAGGCCCGAAGGGAAGCCGAGGTAGTTCTCGATGCGCGAGCTTGTGCCCGCCTGGCCGCCGGGGGCCTCGCGCTCGATCATGAGGGTGCTCAGACCCTCCGAAGCCCCGTATACGGCGGCTGCCAGCCCGGCGGGGCCACCTCCGACGATGATCACGTCGTAGAACGGGAGGCTGGCTTTAAGCTTGCGCCCTGCCTTTTCGGCGGCCTGGGAGTTGGTAGGTTGGACCAGGTAGGTACCATCGGGGAAGGCTACTATGGGGAGCTTCGACGCGTCGGCGTCCAGCGATTCCAGGAGTTTGTGGGCTTCCGGGTCCATTTCCACATCCATCCAGTGGTAGGGGATCTGGTTGCGAGCCAGGTAGTCTTTCAACTGGTGCGAGAGGGGCGACCAGCGGTGGCCGACCAGGCGTATACCTTCGAAGGGGGGCTGGAACCCGGCCTGCCAATCCTCAAGGAGGTCGTCCAGCACGGGATAGAGGTTCTGGTCGGGAGGGTCCCAGGGCTTCATGAGGTAGTAGTCTAGCTTGACCTCGTTGATAGCCTTGATAGCGGCCTCGGTGTCGGCGTAGGCGGTGAGGAGGGCACGCCTGGCCTCTGGGAAGAGGAGGATCGCCTGCTCCAGCAACTCTACGCCCGACATGTTGGGCATGCGCTGGTCGACCAGAAAGAGGGCCACCGGCTGGTTGCGCTGCTTGAGTTGCCGCAACGCTTCAAGGGCCGAGGAGCCTGAATCGGCGCGCATGACCTGGTAATCCTTGCCGTATTTGCGCCGGAGGTCGCGCTCGATAGCCCCCAGCACGACAGGCTCGTCGTC
>JBAURA010000483.1:0-2455 GCA_049580985.1 Chloroflexia bacterium | reverse complement strand
GGTCAGTTGTCAGTTGGAGCGTAAAACGTAAGCGCCTACTGATCCTTGCCCAAAACCTAACCTCCAACTTAAGAGAGTTTCCATTGGAGGTTAGGTTCCCACGCACAAGCATCTGGGCTACCGACTTAACGCAGTTCCATCGTCAGACCAGATTCTACTGACAACTGACCACTGATAACTGACAACCGACAACTGACAACCGACAACCCTCCTATGTCCATACGCCTGACAACAGAGCGATGGTTGGCGCTGATAATAGCCTTCCTTAGCCTGATCGTGCTCTTCTTCGCCTTCCAGGTGCCGGAGCCGTCCACTTTTATGCCCGTTGGGCCGAGGCTTTTCCCGGTCGCCCTGGGCGCCGCTATGCTCCTCTCAGCTCTGCTCCTCTTTATCCTGCCACCCCGGCAAGCAGTCGCCGAAACGGCTGAGCAAGCGACCGCCGAGCACACCGATGCTGCCGGTGTCGAGGGTGTGAGCCAGGCTGGCGAAGAAGGCGATCTCGAATGGCGGCGCGTTCTCAGCCTCATCGCCCTAACCTTCCTGTATGTACTACTCTTCTCGGTGCTCGGCTTCATCCTCTCTACCATCCCTTTCATAGTGGGCGCGGCGAGGATACTGGGCAGCCGTCACCACTTGCGCGACACCATCGTTGCGACGACTGTGGCCGTCGGCATCTACTTCCTCTTCACCGAGCTTTTGCATGTGGGATTGCCGCCTATGCCTTTCCTTGAAATCTGATTTTCTTCCTTAGTCTTTAGATTTCAGCTCCCTCCAGATAGGAGCAGACATGGATATAGGTGTAATTTTAGAGCGCCTTGGGACCGGCTTCGGAAACGCCCTGACACCCGAAAACTTGCTCTTTGCCATGCTCGGCGTGGTGATGGGCACGGCGATAGGCATGCTGCCCGGTATCGGCCCGGCCCTCACGATCTCGCTCCTGTTGCCCGTGACGTTTGGCATGAACAACCCGGCGGGAGCTTTCATCCTCTTTGGTGGCATATACTACGGCGCTATGTACGGCGGCTCGACTACCTCTATCCTGGTCAATACGCCAGGCGAGTCCTCCTCCGTCGTCACGGCAATAGACGGGCACCAGATGGCCCGGCGAGGCCGGGCGGGCGCGGCCCTTGCCACCAGCGCCATAGGCTCGTTCATAGCGGGCACATTTGCCACCCTGATGATCACGCTCATGGGGCCCTTGTTCGCCGACCTTGCGTTGCGCTTCGGCGCGGCTGAATACTTCGCCGTTATGGTCCTTGCCCTCACCACCGTCACAGGCCTGGCGGGCGACTCGATGCCGAAGGCGCTATTCAGCACCGTCTTAGGCCTTACCCTCGGCCTGGTGGGCATCGACCAGTTGTCCAGCCAGCAGCGGTTCACCTTCGGCATTCCGCAGCTTGTAGACGGTATGGATGTTGTACTCGTGGCTATAGCCTTCTTTGCTATTGGCGAGGTCTTCTGGACCGCCGCCACCTGGAAAAAGAGCGAAGGCAGCCTGATAAGTAAAGCGGGTGGCCTGATGATGACACGTAGCGAGTGGCGGCGCTCTGCCCCCGCGTGGGCTAGAGGCTCGATATTAGGCTTCTTCGTCGGCATCCTGCCTGGTGCAGGCTCCACCATCGCCTCGTTCCTGAGCTACAACATGGAGCGTAGGCTCTCGCGCCACCCGGAAGAGTTCGGCAAAGGAGCAATCGAAGCGGTAGCCGGGCCGGAAGCCTCAAACAACGCCGAGGCCGGCGGCTCGCTCCTGACGCTGCTCACGCTTGGCCTTCCCGCTTCGGGCACAACCGCTATGATGCTTGTCGCGTTCCAGATTTTCAATCTCCAACCAGGGCCGCTCCTCTTTGAAAATCAGTCCACGCTCGTATGGAGCCTGATAGCCAGCCTCTACATAGCCAACGTCATGCTGCTGATCCTAAATTTGCCGCTCGTAGGTCTCTGGGTGAAGCTGCTACAGATCCCTCGTCCTCTCCTCTATGCCTGCATCGTGGCTTTTTCAGCCCTGGGCGTATACAGTCGTAACGGCGCGGCGGTCGATGTAGTGATCATGTTCGTGCTGGGGTTGGTAAGCTTCGGGATGCGCAAGTACAACTTCCCTATAGCGCCCGTAATCCTGGGCGTGGTGCTGGGGCCGCTCATGGAGACGCAGTTCCGCCGCGCGATCTCCATCTCCGTAGGTGACTATTCGGTCTTCTTCACACGAGTAGGCTCAGCCCTCATCCTGGCCGTAGCCGCCTTGCTCCTGTTCGGCCCCTTCATAGCGGCATACATAGCTCGCAAGCGTGGCCGTGCTCTCGTCCCGAGCCTCACCGACGAAGGTGACTAAAGATGGTCATAGTGCGTTTCATCGAGGTCAAGATCTCGCGACAGGTAGATGGCGAAGCAGGAGATTAGGAGATAATTCGATATGCTCCTCATGCCTTACAAAGGCAAGACCCCCACCATCGGACATGGC
>JBAURA010000482.1:0-4522 GCA_049580985.1 Chloroflexia bacterium | reverse complement strand
TCCGCTTCCGCCGAACTGCCCTGCTCCTCCCCGGCAGGCGCGAATCCCAACGTATACGCCATCTCCACCACGCTACGTTGCGTTAATCTGACTCGAAGAGAGAACGTGACAGCCGCGATTAGCGCATTATCGAGAGCAGAGTGCCCACGCGCAATTCTTTATGATCAGGCACAGGAATCGTAATAGTGGTTTCATCGTCGCGCTTCTGCATGACGATATGGCTGCCGCGCTGCCGAACCTCCAAGAATACATTTTGTGCCAATATCTGACACACTTCGCGCCCGGACAACTTACGCAACTTACCCAACCGCGATCTCCAACCGCGTAATGAATACCTCACCTCGTAGACGTTCTGCTATCTCAGTGGGATCAGCCGTTTCGTAAAATAGCTGGAGGGCTTCGCGCAAATTCTCTCGCGCTTCCTCTACCGTATCACCCTGACTCGCAATATCCAACTCGGGGCAGAGCGCGACGTAGCCATCTCCTTCCCTTTCAATAAGGGCGGTCAATTGATGTGTCTGCTTCATAGCTTGATCCTCCAACCCTGATTGTATCACACATCCGCTTCCGCCGAACTGCCCTGCTCCTCCCCGGCAGGCGCGAATCCCAACGTATACGCCATCTCCACCACCCCGCGCCGCATCATTCTGTCCGCCTCTTCCAATCCGGCTCGTAGCGGGTGCTCCGGGTCGTGGTGGACGAACATATCGCGGGCCTGGCGCATTATATCGAGCGTTTTGTTAAAGGTCATCACCAGGTCGCCCTCGCTGAGGTCAAGGCTGTCGAGAATGTCGGCCAGCGACGTGCCTTTGCACCAGGCGCGGGCCGCCCCGTAGAAGAAGGGGTTGTAGCCGGGCGTGAGGCGCAGGTCCTGGCGGCGCTCGGCCTGGAAGATGGCGTTTTGCAGGTCGTCCAGCTCGCGCCGCAGGTTCACGAGGTAGCGCGGCAGCAGCAGGCGGTTCAGGAAGTCGATGTCGCGGTCGTAGGCGAACCAGGAGAAGACCTCCGCGAGGTCCTCCGGCTGCAACCCTTCCAGGTAGTTCCCCTCGATCATCTCCGTGATCATCAGCGCGTTCGAGTCGAATACGTCGGCCAGCTTCTTCGCCTTGTAGGTAAGCTCGCCCTTACGGATGTAGCTGAACTGCACCAACACGTTGACCAGCCCCTTGAGCGTATTTTGGAGGCGAGTCTCCTCGTATCGCCGGCGCTCCTGTAGCCTCCGCTCCGCCGCGTCACGGTCGAGCATGAGCCTGGCGCGCTGCCGCCTGTACGTGCGGTGCTCCTTGCGCACCGGGCACTGGTGGCACACGTGCTTGCGCTCGGCCTCCGCCGCCTGCCGCACCTCCCGGCGCATCTCGTCCAGCCCCGCCTGGGCCTTGTCGGCGGCCTCGGCCACCTGCGACGACAGGCTGGCGCGGTACTCGGCGATCCACGCCTCCAGGTCGGGTACCTGCTCCAATGCCTCCCCCAACTCCGCTTCGAGCGCGGCCATTTCCTCCCCCGACAGCAATTCGTCGAGCGGCACGGTGGGCGGCACCGCCAACGTCGTGAGCGGGTACGGCAATTGCACGGCCACCGGGGGTTCCGGCAAGTAATCTATCTGGCGGTACTCGTTCATGGCGAGGACTGAGGACTGAGGACTGAGGACTGAGATAGGACCGTCTTCTTGCCTGGTCCCTGATCCCCGCTCCCCGATCCCCAGGAAGAGGCCGATCACCGCGCCCAGGCCGCGGCCCAGGTAAGCGGCCCAGCCACGCCCATCGAGGTGGACGAGAGCGCCAGGGGGGAGAGTCTTGAAGGCGCGGCGAACCTGGTCGCGCTCGGGCCTTCGCCAGGGGATGCCCTCCTTCTGCGATTGCAGATAGAGCACGTTCTGCTCGGCCTTCTTCTCCCTGCGCCTGGCTTCCTCTACTACCCGCCCGAGCCGCTCGTACTCATCGAGCAGTTCTTCGCCGTTCTCATACCCGATGAGGCAGCCCACCGGCACACTCGCCAACCGCTCGTCTTCCTCTTCCAGCCCCTCCTCAAGGTCGCGCAGCCGCCTGCTCTGCTGGAATTGGAGCAGCGAGGCGCGCATTACACCCAGTACACGCTCTTCCGGGCTGGCGGCGGACGATGGACGATGGACGATGGACGATGGACGGCCTTCAGAGGCGGGCATCCGGCTATCATCAGCGGCCTGCTGTGCAGCGTCACCCTCAGATGTCGGTTGTCCATCGTCCATCGTCCATCGTCCATCGTCCGTCGCTCGCGGCGTCTCCCACAGATTGAGCACCGAGTTATAGCGCATGGTGAACGCGCTCTCGACGGGCCGTAGCGGCCCCGTAGCGATATTGAGCGCCTCGTGGAAGGTCACGAAGGGGGAGTAGGGTATGACGACGTGCCCCTGCTCGTCAATCCCTCTGCGGCCCGCCCGGCCCGCCATCTGCTGGAACTCGTTGGGCAGGAGCGGCCTCTTGCTAACCCCGTCCCACTTGCTCATCCGCCCGATCACCACCGTGCGGGCGGGCATATTCACCCCCAGCGCCAATGTGTCGGTGGCGAACACCACGCGCATCAGGGCCGCGCCGAATAGCTCCTCCACCAGTTGCTTGAGGACCGGCAGCAGCCCCGCGTGGTGGAAGCCGAAGCCGCGTTGCGCCAGGTAGACCAACAACTGCACCTGCTCAAGCCGCCTGTCCTCGGGCGACAAACGCTCCAGATAGCTGTCGAGCACGGCGTTTATGCGGGCCAGCGTGCCTGGGTCGCGCACGGCCTGCAAGCGCATCATAGCGCACACCTCGGCGGCGGCTTCGCAGTCGCGGCGCGAGAACTGGAAGAAGATCGCGGGCAGCAGGTCGGCCTTCTCCAGAGACTCCACGATCTCGCGCGGGGTAGGCTCGGTCCTCTCGCGGCTTACCCGCTCCTCCTCCAGGACCGGCGCGTGCCTGTTCCCGCGCATCTGCTTCTTGCGTATCTCGCCGCCCACGTTGAAATCGACCACCTGCTGGCCCTTCGCGTTGATCACCAGGTTCAGGTTGCCGTCCAGGAAATAGTAGAGGGAGAGAGGCACGGCCCGCTTAAGGTGGGTTACCAGGTGGATGGGCCGGTGCGTCCTCCCTATCCACTCGGCCACCTCCGGGGCGTTGCTCACCGTGGCGGAAAGGCAAACCAACTGAATATTTTGGGGGCACATGATAATCGACTCTTCCCAGGTAGTGCCCCGCTCGGGGTCGGCCAGGTAGTGGATCTCGTCGAAGATGATACATCCCACATCCCATAGCTCGGAGGGGGTTTGCAGGAGCATGTTCCGCAAGACCTCGGTCGTCATGACCATGATCTGCCCCTTGCGGTTCTCAATGATATCACCTGTGAGGAGGCCCACCCGGTCCGCTCCATATTGATCGCGCAGGTCGCGGAACTTCTGGTTCGACAGCGCCTTGATGGGGGTGGTGTACATCACCCGCAGCCCCTTCTGTGCCATTCTAAAGACCCCGAACTCGGCCACCACGGTCTTACCCGTGCCTGTAGGCGCGGCTACCATGACATTCTCGTCGTTGGCTAAGTGGGTTATTGCTTCTTCTTGAAAGGCATCTAGATGGAAGGAATAGCGCGCGCGGAACTCAGCGGTCAGGTCAGAGGTTGGCATGCTATTGGAGATTGGTGGGGCTTCTTTGGGTTTACGGGGCATAAGGTGGGTACTCTGGGCCAGGGATTATTGCATGTGCTATGATAGCACGTCCTGGCCCAAACAGAAACTCACAGCACGAACGTCGTCCCGACGCTGGTAGCTATGAAGGCGTCGGATAGCTCGGCTTACTCACCGGATAGCCAGTATGCGCTCGATCACCTCAGGCGAGTCGGGAAGTCGCCCAACCTTCGGCAGCCTGGGGACCAACTCGCGCCAGGCGGGGTCGGAGGCGAACACCGTGCGGAACAGAGGGGTCGCCTTGTCCCACTGCCCGTCGGAGGCAAGCTGCACAGCCCACCAGAAAGCCAGCTCCACGTTGCCTCGCAGGGCTTCGCCGTACTCTGCGGCCTGCGCGTATTTGCGGCGGGCCAGATCGAACCTCTCCACCCCCAGTGCCTCGTTGCGCGCTATCTCCCCCGCTTCCCCAGCGTACCTGTAGGCGCGGGCCACGTCGAGCAGGCGGCGCAGCTCCGGCAAAGGCTCAGGGTGGTCGTCCACCCGCAGGTCGAATGGGCGCGAGCGCCAAGGTGTGCCGGTCAATTCGCCGCCAACTACCAGCAAGGCTGCCGACTGCTTGCCGCGTATGTCGCCACCCTCGGCTTCCGCCGCCTCCAGCGCCGCCATCATGCGCCCGGCGAGGTCGCCCTCAGACTGCTCGAATGCCTTGGCCATGGCATCCCACACGGTGTCTTTGAGCATCAAGTTGGCCTGCACGGAGTAGTGCTTGCCGGTGCGATGTCCCGCCTCCGCCATGCAGAGATCGCCCGTATGCACCGCCACATTGCCGTGCGCATCTATCATCGCCACCTGGCGCACGGGGGCGTTGGGGTCGGCGGCGACCAGCCCCTCAAG
>JBAURA010000481.1:0-5529 GCA_049580985.1 Chloroflexia bacterium | reverse complement strand
GTTAATGACCTTTGGTGTAATGTATTCTGTAGGAATAGGTGTTTTGTTCGTCTTGGGCATTTAGAACCCTCCGATTCGCTTTTCCAAAAGGTCGCTTACTTGCTTCTGCATTCCGGGCGAAACGTGGCTATACAAGTCCATTGGGATCGCCGTCGTGGAATGGCCCAGCCGCTCGCTTACTACCTTCGGGCTAATGCCCTCGCCCATTAGGTCGCTAGCGTGACCGTGCCTCATATCGTGGATGCGGATCATGAGCACGCCCGCCGCGCCTATAGTCTTTTTGTAGTGGTGAGCTAAGGTATTAGGATGGATGGGCTTGCCTACTTCATCGGCAAATACAAAGCCCCGGTCCTGGTAGTATTCGCCCGCCTCCATACGCACATCCATCTGACGCAAGTGGTGAGCCTTTAGCCGAGTCATTACCTGAGAGGGTAGAGTCACCAATCGCCGCCCGCTAGTCGTTTTCGGTTCGCCAATACCGTACTTGTTATCAGCACCCCGGCTGTAAGAGCGTCGCACAGATACCGCACCGCCATCGAAATCAACATCTTTCCATTGAAGCCCTAGAAGCTCGCCACGTCTCATCCCTGAATAGACGGCAACCCACCAGAGCGGAGCAAATGCGTCCTTTTCCGCCGCCGCCAGAAAAGCCTGCTCTTGCTCCCTATTCCATACGGCGCGGCGCTCTGGCTGGGCTTATCTACCCGTTTACGCATATCACTGTGACCGTACCTTATGGAACGGAGATGCTCAAGAATTCCCCCTCATCCCAACCCAACTCACGCGCCATGACACGCGCCACAGCCTCAGCGACGCTCCGGCCACCATCCTGCGTTTCCGTGGCGATATGCAGCCTCCGCTCAAGCACGTCGCGCAAGGTCAGCGCCATTTCGTGCCTGCAAGCGTAAACCACCTCGGCCATCACGTAGGGTAGCTCGGGCACGATGCGCTCAGCCAGCCCCACGTCCGACGCTATATACCCCAGGATGACGGCAGCCTCGGACCCGTAAGCCCCCAGGCGTTGCACTGTATCGGCGTTCAGCAGGCCATCCTTCTCATAAGCGCTCAGTAACTCCTTTGCTCTCCTCCAACCCTGCGTGCCCGCCAGTGGGAGACGCTCCGTGGGATGACTCCGCCTGTCACCCCGTTGCTTCGCGGCGAAATCGAGGGCATCCTGGGCCATACGACGGTAGGTAGTCAGCTTGCCTCCCGTGACCGTAACCATGCCGCCCGGCCCCTCGCGCACAATATGAGTCCGCGACAGTCGCGAAGAACTTACGACCCCTTCCTTGATCTGTATCAGGGGCCGGTAGCCTGCCCAGGTAGCTATTACATCCGACGCCTGGAGACGAGGCACCACGTACTTATTGACGTGCCGAAGCAAGTACGCAATATCATCCGGGCTGGCTTCCGGGCGATCTATATCCCCTCCCACCGTATCGGTCGTGCCCACGATCACGTGCGGGCCGGAGGGCACCAGGAAAAGGATGCGCCCGTCGTCAGTTTCGGGCAGCACCACCGCCGCATCGCCCAGCTTCAACTTATCGCGGCTCACGACTATATGCACGCCCTTGGCCGGCCTTATCCGCAGGTGCTCGTGCCCCGCGTCCTCCACGGGGTCTTTGGCCAGGGCCTCGATCCTCCCGGCAAAGACGCCACCTGCGTTTATCATCGTGCCTACTCTTATGTCAAGTATTTCATCCGTTACGTGATCGCGCACCCTAGCCGCCGCTATCCTTCCATTCCGACGACGAGAGCCTACCATCTCCGCATAATTAGCAAGCATAGCGCCCCGGCTGGCAGCCGTGCGCAGTACGGTCAGCGTCAGCCTCGTATCGTCGGTGCGCGCATCGTAATACAGGAAAGCGTCTTTCAGGCCCTCGCTTCGCAAGCACCGCGCCATCCTGAGAGCTTGTTGCGCGCCAATATGACGGTGCCGGCGTATGCCGAGCCTGCCGGCCATGAGGTCGTACAACGATAATCCCAGGCGTAGAATATAGCGGAGTCCCAGGCCCCAGGGCATGCTGAACGGAATGCTGAGAGGACGCCGGTCGCTCGCGTACATCGGCAGTACGAAGCTAATGGGGCGCACCAGGAAGGGGGCGTTACGCATGAGCAGCCCGCGCTCCACGAGCGCCTCGCGCACCAGGTCGAAGTCAAACTGCGGGAGGTATCGTATCCCGCCGTGCACCAACCGGGTCGATTTGCTGCTCGTGCCACCCGCGAAATCACCCTTCTCGACAAGGCCGACGCGGTAGCCTCGCGCCGCCGCGTCGAGCGCGACGCCCGCGCCCGTAATACCGCCGCCCACCACCAGGATATCCACGCCTTCCGCCGCCATGCGCCGGAGCGCCGCCCCGCGCTCAACGTAGGAGAGAGGGTTACTGTGCATCGGAAGGCTTGCCGCCGGGTCGCTGTGGTCTGTATCCATTGCGCTCGTCCTCACCTATCGGGCCGCACCCACAGGCTGAGGCCATTGGACAACTCTACCTCCTTGTACCCACGTTCTATCGCGAATTGTACGAGCGGCGCTTCCAGCGCGCCCTCGGACCCGGCCAATATGCCTTCCGGCGGTCGCTCGCTCATCAACCGAAGGGCTTCCTCCGCCGAGATCAGGCCATGCTCTGCTCTTTCTTTCGCCGAGAGAATATTGGCTACTCTGAAACCGAACGGGCCTGACGCCAGCCCAGGATAGATGTCAAGCCCTGTCTGAAGCGGGTAGATTGGAGCGAGCGTAACAACCGTGCCGGCGGGTACGGCCTCCCGTATCTCGCGGCCCACCCTTGAAACTATGCCCGGTGCCCAATCGTCCACGGCAAGCATGTTACCCAAGGATATGTATCGTAGCACGCTGTAGGCCACCGACACAACGGTGACCAGGGCGAATAGCGACACAGCCAGCCGCCGCCGGCGCGTGCGCACAAGAGAGACTGTGCCAAGCGCGAACGCGACGGCCAGCATAGCATAGGGCGCGTAGAAGTATTGGAGCCAGGTCGGCGTAGGCACGAGCGCGCACAGGAAGAGCGCTGCCGCCGTCAAGAACGGCAGGATCACAACCATAACCCTGTCGCGCGTCGGGCCGCGCGACACTATAACGAGCACTATCAACATACCGAGCAGCAATAACCAGTTGGAAGGCTCCGACACCAGCACATCGAAGGCATATCCAAGCTTACCGGCCGGGGTCATCGCCCGCTCATAGCCCACACTGCGCCAATATTGTTCGTTGAAACCGTGATATGTGACGTTCCCAAAGAAGAACTCACCTGGCGACATGACCAGAAACAGGAGAGAAGGCAATAAGCCCAACACAAACCCTATACCAAACAAGATCAGCCTGCGCAACCCCATAGCTGACCTTGTATTGGAACCCAGCATAATTGCGAAGCCGAAAGGCACAATCGCTGGTAGGAACAGCAGTCGGGTTGAAGCCGCCAACCCCAGCCCAAAGCCTGAAAACATGACGCGCGTAGCCATGTTGCCCGTGCTTTTCCCAGGCATCAAGAGAGCGAGAGAGACAAGGGTGAGAAGTACGGGCAGGTCATGATTCCAGGCAAGGCCGCTCGTGTATATAAACTGCGAGCCGGATATATACAGCAGCACGCTACCCGCCGAGAGGGCGATCCGCAACAACGAGCTTATCCCAACAGATAACCGCCACACAAGAGAGAAGAGCAAAAGGCAAGTTCCAAAGGCGAAGAGCGTATTGAGCAACCGGGCAACCAGGAGCAGATCGCCCCACCCATGGAAGGCCACCCCATAAACAAAGGCCGGCAGGGGCATCTGGAAGTACGGGTAGTCCACGTAAGGCAGCTGGGAGCGCACCAGTAACGCTCCGCTGCTTACGTACATCTGCTCGTCATGATTCAACTCCTTGTGCATAGCTGCTTGCAAAAGGAGCACGAAAACGAAGCAGAAGAACAGACCCACAAGCAATATCCAAGGCCAACGCCACCCATCCCCAGCAGGGGTAGTTGAAGACTCTCTATCGTCGATACTGGAAGCGTGATAATCGGTCAAGGTTGAAAGCCCAGGCCGCCAGGGCAATTAGGTGCCAAAGACACGCGCCTATGATACTACACTGGGGTTGGGGGGATTAAGGGATTAAGGGATTAAGGGATTAAGGGATTAAGGGATTGGGTTCAGAAACCCAAACCTAACCTACGACTTAAGAGAGGTTCCATCGTAGGTTAGGTTTATACGCACAAGAATCTGTTCTGCTTACTAAAGGCAGTTCCATAAGCAGAACAGATTTTAAGGCACATCGTCTCTAATCCCTAATCCCTAATCCCTAATCCCTTAATCCCTTAATCCCCCCGACCCCCGTCTTGCGCGTTCCCCACCTTTCGGCTACACTCTCTATGGTCAACCCCCGACAACAAATACCTAGCCAGGGAACCCTAATGAAAGTTATCATACCCGCCGCGGGCTACGGCACGCGCATGCGACCCCATACCCACACTCGACCTAAACCCCTCGTGCCGGTCGCGGGCAGGCCATCGCTCGCATTCGTGCTCGACGCATTGGAGCCGCTAGATATAGAGGAACTGATCTTCATCGTAGGGCGCATGGGCGATCAGATGGAAGATTATGTCAAGCAGAACTACGGCTACAAGAGCACCTTCATCGAGCAGAAAGTGATGCGGGGTCAGGCCGACGCTATTGCCCTGGCACGCGAACACGTGCAGGGCGACCTGATGACCCTCTTCGTCGACACCCTCTTCGAGGCCGACCTGACCGTGCTCAAAGCCCTGGACGCCGACGGCGCGATGTACGTCATGCCCGTGCCCGACCCCAGGCGATTCGGCATCGCGGTGGTGAACGAAGAGGGAATCGTTACCAGGCTGGTTGAGAAGCCTGTCGAGCCGGAGAGTGACCTGGCGGTGGTCGGCCTGTACTACTTCAAGGACTCGCAATGGCTCTTCCGGGCTATCGACAATCTCATGTCCTCCGGCAGATCGCTCAAAGGCGAATACTACCTGGCCGACGCCATACAGGTGATGATCGATGAGGGCGCGAAGTTCCGTACTTTCCAGGTGGACGCCTGGGAAGATACCGGCACCTGGGACGCCGTGCTCCACGCCAACCGCTACCTCCTGAAGAAGATGGACAAGCAGGAAAGCCCGTACCAGCAGGGCAGTTCGATCATCATCCCCCCATCATATATCTCGCCCGAAGCCAGCATACAGAACAGTATCATCGGCCCCTACGCCTCCATCTCGGAGGGCGCGGAGGTGCGCGACTCCATCGTCAAGAACAGCATCATCGCCCCCAACGCCGTCGTCAACAGTTCCATGCTCTTCGGCGCGCTGATAGGTGAGCGCGCCACGGTCGAAGGCTCCTACGACACCATCAACATAGGAGACGACTCCACAGCCCGCACCGGCGGCGCGGGCACCACCGAGATAGATGACACGTTCAAGTAGGGATCAGGGATCAGTAATAATAGCCAACACCTAATCCCTAACCCCTAACCCCTGATCCCTAATCCCTAACCCCACTTATCCTATAGTATAGATCCAACGTCTC
>JBAURA010000480.1:0-8950 GCA_049580985.1 Chloroflexia bacterium | reverse complement strand
CTTTTAATATAGAATAGTAGGCAGTAAGGTACAGAATTCGAGGAGGACAATACATTGGATAAGCTCAAGGTGTTGGGTATCGTTGGTAGTGTGCGAAAGGAATCGTACAACCGCAAGCTGATGGTGGCAGCAGGGGAATTGTTGCCGGAGGGGATGGAGCTGGAGATAGTCGGTATCTCGGATATCCCGATATATAACGAGGACATGTTGGAGGCAGGGCCACCGGAATCTGTACTAAAACTGAAAGAGAAGATCGCGGGCGCGGATGCGCTGCTGATCGCCACGCCTGAGTACAACTGGTCGATACCGGGTGTGTTGAAGAACACTATCGACTGGGTTTCGCGGCCTATCAATACGACGCCCCTACAGGGGAAGCCGTTGGCCCTTATGGGGGCAACTACGGGTCCGTGGGGGACGGTGCGCGCGCAGCTACATTGGAGGCAGATATTTGCCTACACAAACACCTATGTGCTGCCGCAACCGCAGGTGTTCGTGAATATGTGCGAAGGCAAGTTCGACGCCGAGGGCAAGCTCACGGACGAGGCGACACGGGGGCAGGTGCGAAAGCTGCTGGAGGCGCTGGACGTGTGGACGCGAAGGCTGGGGAAGTGACGGTTGTCGGTTGTCAGTTGTCGGTTGTCGGTTGTCGGTAATCAGCAGTATTTGCGACCATAGTGTTATTTCAAAGCAGAGGTAGCAGAGTTAGCAGAGGAAAGCAGAGTTTCTTATTTATTTCTCTATGCTCTGCTTATCTCTGTTACCTCTGCTACCTCTGCTTTGAAAACGCATGTCAATTTATGTAGGTGTCCAGGCTGGCGCTTCACTATTGATTGTCCACCGACTACCGACAACTGACAACTGGTAACTGGCAACCGACTTCAGTCGTACATGACGATGAGATCGGTGAGGGGGCGATGGAGGCGGCGTGGGGGGTCTTGGGCGCCGTAACCTAGCTGGATGAGGGCGTGGGGGATGAGGTCGGATTGGAGTTCGAGGGCTTCGACGACCACTTCGGGGCAGAAGAGGGGGGCGCACATCCAGCCGGTGTCGAGACCGAGGCTGTAGGCGCTGAGGAGCAGGTTCTGGATTGCGGCCCCCAGGCTCTGGACCGCCATCGTCCGCTCGGCCTCCTGGCGGGCGGGGTCGGAGTAGGTGTGGAGGTCGGCCAGGTAGAGGCAGGGGATGATTAGCACGGGGGTGTTGACGATGCGGTTGTGCGATTGGCGCGCCCTCGTTTCGACCACGGCCGAGTCATCGCCGTCCATCGCCAGGTTGCGCCGCCATTCGGCAGCCATCGCTTGCGCCAATCTCTCCTTCAAGTCGGGGCGGGTGATCACCGCGAAGCGCCAGGGCTGAGCGCCGTGAGGGGACGGTGCCCAGCGCGCGGCCTCTACGGTCATTTCGACCAGTTCGCGGGGCACGGGTGTGGGCTGGAAGCGCCGGACCACGTGACGCTCCCTGGCTAGCGCGGCGAAATCGAGGTGAGATCTATCTTGCGGGATATGTCCCTCTCCAGGTATGGCCTGCCAATTGTGAGTAGAAGCGGCGGCGATGACGATCACAGGCTCTCGCTCGATGGGCATATGCAGGTACTGCGGGTACTTCTCGCGCAGTAGCGATATGCCGGTAGCATGCTCATCGGTGCCAGGCTCGGCGAGGGAGGCGGTGCCGCTCACCAGGGTGTAGCGCAGGCGGGTCCAGTCTTCGCTGTAGGTGTCTACGAGTATCGAGACGTGGGGGTTGGCGAGGATGTTGCGCACGCGCTTTAGGCGGGTGGGGGGTACGGACTTGGGCTTGGCGTCGAGGGCGATGTATATGCGGTCGTTGGTGGCAGCGAAGCAGACGGGAGTCAGGTAGGGGCGGCCCTGGGCGTCAGCGGTGGCAAGGCGAGCCACGCGGGCTGCGTTCAGAGCGGTTGCTGGTAGATTGTCTGGTGCGCTCACGAATGTACCTTTGCGGAGTCGGTAGGGTGTGTGTTTGGGGCGAGAGCGCCCGGCGGATAAATCCGCGGGCTACGCAAGCAAAGTCCGCCTGCGCGGACTACTCTTTCCAACATTTTCGTAATCATGAACAGTTACCGGTTGGCGTACAGGGCGGGCATGGGGACCCGCATGCGTGTTGTTTGTGCGCTGGGTGGTTGGTGAGGCTTAGCGGTAGCGCGCAATGGCGAAGTCGCCGTTGAGGATGTCGTCAGGGTCTACGACAGCGGTGCCTGCAAGGAGGAGCTTGCCGTCGGGTTGAAGGGCCAGGGCATATGCATAGTCGCTGTAAGTGCCGAACGCGGTCCTTGCTACACCCTTGTCGCCAAAACTCTCAACCTGGGTGCCGTCCGGATTGAAGAGGGCGAGCGCGAAGTCGGCACGACTGACGTAGCCGCCTGTTGCCAGCTTACCGTCTGGCAGGCGTACCAGCGCGTAGTTGGCTGCCGAGTAGAGGAGGTCCCTGGTCACTATACCATCATTGCCGAAATCGTCATCCAGCGTGCCGTCGGCATAGTACTGCGCCAGGCCGTAGCCGAACCTCCAGCATATGCCCACTTGCGTTGTGCATTGCTGGGGACCGACCACCGATGGTCCAGCTAAGGTGATTTTGCCATCAGGATGCACCACAATGGCGTGCGCCGCATCCTCCTGATCGATACCAAGCTCGGTGCGAACCTTGCCCGCATCGCCGAACTCCTCGTCCGGCGTGCCATCCTCATTGAGGCGCACCAGGGCAAAATCCTTGAACTCGACCCCGCCCTCGGATGAAGCATACCCACCTACGACGATCTTGCCATCTTCCTGGACCGCGACCGCGTATGCGCCGTCGTCGCTGCCGTCGATATCGAGGACCACCTTGCCGCCATCACCGAAATCGTCATCGAGCGTACCATCGGGATTGAAGCGGGCCACGCCCATGTCGGGTGGAAATTCGCCGGTGATGCCCGCCGCTACTATCTTCCCGTCGGGTTGCAGTGCCAGGGCGTGAAGCTCGTCGGCGGATGAGCTGCGGACCGCTTCGTTAAGGGCGGTCGTCACTCTACCGGCATGACCGAACTCCTCGTCCAGCGTGCCGTCCTCGTTGTAACGCATGACGGCGAAGACGCCGTGGTTGTAATCCGGGCTGGTCGAACCTCCCCCTACGACGATCTTGCCGTCAGGCTGGAGAAGCAAGGCGTGGGGGGTGCCTCTATTGTAGTCCTGGTCCGTGGTTTCGGTAACAACCAGGCCACCATCTCCAAAGTCTTCGTCCAACGTGCCATCCGGGTTATACCGGGCGAGAGTGAACCTGGGTAGCTGCTTCGGCCAGGTCTCACCCAGTACGACGATCTTGCCGTCGGGCCGCACGGCTATATCGCGTATCTCTTCGGTGTCGCTGCCGAAGTCGTTGGTCACTTTGCCGCCATCGCCGAAGGTGGGGTCAAGCTCGCCGACCAGGCTGGTTTGAGAGTTTGGGCGAGTTGGCCGGGCCGCGTTGGTTGGCAGTGATTGCGCGCGCGTGGGATTGGTGTTGGAGCCTGGATCGGGGGTGGGCTGCGGACTTTCACCGCACGCGGCGCTGAACAGGAGGGTGACAGCCGCCAGGCTTGTGATGATGAAGTTAGGGGGGTTGTATTTGTTGGGTTTATTGTTGCTGCGACGTTTGCCGGTGGGGGCTGTCATTTTCTTTTCCTCTACCTGATAGATTGAACCTGGGAGCAGATTCACACGTCCTTTATAGTCGAATACAGTTCTGTTTGTAGGGGCGGGTCCCCGTGCCCGCCCTGGTTGGAACACCACCCAGGATTGGGGTTGGGATAGAGGGCGGGCACGGGGACCCGCCCCTACAAGCGTGATTGTTGTTAAGTGATCCTTTCCTGAGGCTTACCGATAGCGGGCGATGGCGAAATCGCCGTTCAGAATGTCTTCGGTATCAACTGCGGCGGTGCCTGCCAGAAGGAGCTTGCCGTCGGGTTGGAGGGCGATGGCGTATGCCTGGTCCTGGTATTCACCGAATGATGTGATGACTATCCCCTCGTTCCCAAAGCTCTCGTCGAGGGTGCCGTCGGCGTTGTAGAGGGCGAGCGAGAAGTTGGCTTGACCGGAATAACCGCCCGTGACTAGCTGCCCGTTGGGGAGGCGGACGAGCGCGTAGTTGCCAGCCGAGCCACCGAAGTCACGGGTGACGATGCCGCCGTTGCCGAAATCTTCGTCCAGACTACCGTCGGGGTTGTACTGTATCAGCCCGTAGCCGAACTTCCAGCAGGCACTTCCTCCGCAGAACTGCGCGCCTACAACCGAAGGTCCGGCCAGCGTAATTTTGCCGTTGGGATGGATGACCATGCTATGAGCTTCGTCCTGCTGCTCGTAGCCGAGATCGGTGCGCAGCCAGCCGCCATCGCCGAACCCTTCATCCATCGTGCCGTCTTCGTTGTAGCGGACCAGAGCGAAGTCGTAGAATTCGATCCCACCTTCAGCCGAGGTGTAGCCACCGACCATGATCTTGCCGTCTTCCTGGACCGCGACCGCGTATGCGCCGTCGTCATCGCCCCCGAAGTCGGTGACTACTTTGCCGCCATCGCCGAAGGTTTCATCGAGGCTGCCGTCAGGGTTGTAGCGGGCCACGCCGATGTCGGGGGGATATGTGCCTGTGCTGCCCGCCGCTACTATCCTGCCGTCGGGTTGGAGGGCAAGGGCGTATATTTCGTCGTCCGACGAGCTGTAGCTTTCTTCGTAGAGCGCGGTCTGCACTATGCCAGCATGGCCGAAATCCTGGTCAAGGATGCCGTCGGGGGTGTAGCGCAGGAGCGCGAAGATACCATGCGCATAGTCGGGGGACTTGGAGCCACCGCCTACGATGATCTTGCCGTCGGGTTGGAGGAGGATGGCACGCGGGGAGCCTCTGTCCCAGGACTCGTCGAAGATGCCGGTAACAACCGTGCCAGCGTCGCCGAAATCTTCGTCCAGGGAACCATCGGAGTGGTAGCGGGCGAGGGTGAACTTGGGCTGGCGCTCAGGCCATGCCTCGCCCACGACGACAATCTTGCCGTCGGGCTGCACTACCATGCCACGTATCTCGTCGAGGGTGCTGCCCAGGTCGGTTGTGACTTTGCCACCATCGCCGAAGGTGGGGTCAAGCTCGCCCACGAGGGAGATCCGCGACCCGGTTTGTGTTGGGCGAGGAGTGTTGAGCGGCGATGACTGGGATTGGGTTGGCTCCGGTTCGGGAGTGGGTGGGGGAGATTCGCCGCATGCCGCGCTGAACAAGAGAGTGACAGCTACCAGGCTTGTGATGAGAAGATGGGGAAGTCTTGGTTTGGAGGTACCGCGATGTTTGCCGGTTGGGGCTGTCATTTGAGAATCCTTCTATGAGATATTAGTAGTGGTCGGTTTCGTCGTCCACAGGGGCGGAGGGCTTAGGCCACTGGATGTTGGGGATGACCTCTTTGCCGTACGCCTTGATAAACTCGGGCTGATTGAGGCCTACGTTGTGGATATAGACCTCGTTGAAGCCCAGGTCGATATAGTGCTGGATGTGGGCGCGGTGAACTTCGAGGTCGGCTGACATTAAGACGCGGCCCTTGAAGTTCTCGGGGCGCACGAGGCGTTGCATGGCCTCGAAGTCCTCCGGGTTGCGGATGTCCTGCTTGGGGAAGTTCATGCCGCCGTTGGGCCACTCCTTGACGGTCTGGTCCACGGCTGCCTCGTCGGTGGCGGCCCAGGATACGTGAAGCTGGATGATGCGGGGCATCTTGAAGGGGTCTTTGCCCGCGTCGAACGCGCCCTTCTCGAAGCGCTCCATCAGCATCTTGATCTTGTCGTCGGCGGCGCCCACGGTAATGATGCCGTCGCAGGTGCGGCCCGTGCGCTCGGCATTGATGGGGCCGGAGGTGGCGACGAAGATGGGAGGTGGGGTCTTGGGCATAGTGTAGAGGCGGGCGGTTTCGACAGTGAAGTACTGGCCGCGATGCTTGACGACTTTGCCGGTGAAGAGCTTCCGGATCACCTCTATCGACTCGGCCAGCATTTCGAGGCGGGTGACGGCTTCGGGCCAGTACTGGCCTGTGACGTGCTCGTTGAGGGCCTCGCCCGCACCCAGGCCGAGGTAGAACCTGCCGGGGAACATATATTCGAGGGTGGCGGCGGCCTGGGCCAGGATCGCGGGGTGGTAGCGGAAGCCGGGAGGGGTGACGCCCGTACCGAGGCGCAGCTTGGTGGCGACGCCGAGCGCGCCCAGAAGGGACCAGGCGAAGGGACTTTGGCCCTGCGACGGCACCCACGGGTGAAAGTGGTCGGACACCATGAGGCCGGTCCAGCCGTGGTCCTCGGCGGCTTTGGAGTAGTCTATCAGTTCGGTTGGCGAGAACTGCTCGCCCATTACCGCGTAGCCGAATATGCCCATTGCCTTGCCTCCTTAGGAATGATACGTCATGGGTGATAAGTAATACTTCGTGCGTTATGTGTATTGGTGGTTACTACTTAATGCTTAGAGATGGTTTCGGACTATCACCTAGTGCTGTATTCCATCGCCCGCCTGACCAGTTGCTCTAAGGACTCCTGCGAAAGCTGTTTTCTCGACACAGGCACGTCTCTTCGTACATATATACGCGCTAGCCAATCCACCAGAACCTCCTCCAACTGTGGCTGATGAGTCGGCTCTGTCTCGACCGCCTCAATCTTGGTTAGCTTCAAACCAGCCAGTTGCGACTCCATGGGCTGCTGCATAAAGCGTCTGACGATGGCTGGCAGCCAGGATCGAGTCTTGGGACTCGCGTTCGATTTCCGCTCTAGTAAGGCGGTGGTCGCAACCACCCGAAGTAGCCGCCCTTCGCTGTCATAGGCAGCATCGCAATCCTCAGTATCCCACGGCTCTATATAGGTAGTTGCATGGGACAGAGTTTCAAAGACAAGCACCTCATCGCACACGACGATAATGGGTTCCTTAATTGGTGCTATCATTGCTGTTCTTGTACTTGTAGTGGTTTCTAGCGGAACATATCGCGGGCAGGTTCTATCACCAGCTCGCGCGAGTGGCCTTCGGCGCGGTCGTAGGGGTAGCCGCGCACGATAGCGGCGGGGCAGGCGTCCACCTTGCCCATGACTAGCTCGGCGGCGGAAGCAAGCTCGTCGGCTACGGCGATGACGGTGGCGCTCATGCGGTAGCCGTGCTCATCGTCCTGGCCCCGGTAGTCGCGTAAAGGCGCGAGGCCGGAGACGCCGATGGCGATATTGATGATGCCTTGCCGCCAGGCCCGGCCAAAGGAATCGGAGATGATCACGGGGATGTCGAGGCCGGTGGCGTGCCTGACGGCTTCGCGGATGTTGAAGGCGGAGGCGTCGGAGTCGAGTGGGAGGAGGCCAACGACGTGCTCGCCGGGTACGTTGGAAGCGTCCACGCCCGCATTAGCGCAGACGAAGCCGTGGCGAGTCTCGCTGATGATGATCCCTTTGTCCATGCGGACGATGCGCACGCTCTCGCGCAGGACGACCTCGATCTGGCGCGGGTCCTTGCCCCAGGCGCGGGCGTAGTCTATGGCGAACCGGGATGGTTCTATGTCGCGCAGGTCCACCAGCCTCCCTTCGGCCTTGCTGACGATCTTCTGGGTGACGACGAGCACATCACCCTCCTGGAATGCGATGCCGCCAGCCGCGCAGCCGGAGAGGATAAGGCCGGGTAGGTCGTCGCCTGGGTGGACTTCGGGGATGTTGGGAATGCTTAGAAGCTGGATGTTCATTACTGCGTATTGCGTATTGCTTATTTCGTCGGTTGATATAGCCCTCTATATGCTATACGGCATTAGTGGTCGAAAACTGGACTCTTTTTCGTATACCTTTTGGGTACTCTTTTTGAGCAATTTGCTCCGGTTGCCTATTTTGCGCGCAGGCGCGGGAGGACTTTGTCGATGAAAGTGTGGAGGCCATCGTGCCTGGGGAAGTCGAGGAGGCGGAACTGGAAGTGGCGCACGCCGAGGCGGACGAACTCTTCAAGCTCACGGGTGATGTCGTCGGGGGTGCCGGCGATCACGTGGAATGGGCGCTGTTCCTTCTCGGAGGACTCGTCTACGAAGTGCACGAAGCCGTAGTAGGTATGGAGGATCTCGGAGGGGTCTCGGCCTATATCGCGGCAGTGGCCCGCGAGGACGGCCTGCTTGTGGGCGAACTCTTCGGCGTCGCAGAAGTTGTGGTTCCACCAATCGGCGTATTTGGCGACCACGCGCAGGGTCTTCTTCTCGCCGCCGCCCGCGATCAGGAGGGGGATGGGCGGGTCGGGTTGGGGCTGGCACTCGGCGTTTTCTATTCTGTAGTAGCGACCCTGAAAGTTGGCGGGGGACTCGGTCCACATGGCACGAATGACCTGGACGGCCTCCTCTAGCTGGTCGATGCGCTCGCCCGCCGGGGGATAAGGATAGCCGTAGGCGCGGTACTCGTCCTCTTTCCAGCCGGCGCCGATGCCCATAATGAATCTGCCGCCCGTCATCAGTTGCAGGTTGGCAGCCATCTTGGCGGTAAGGGCGGGATTGCGATAGGACTGGCCGAGGACTATGTGGCCGAAATTGACCTTCTCGTGCCGCCCGGCGAGGTAGGTGAGAGTAGTGACGGCTTCAAGGACGGGGCGATTGACCCACTGGAAGTGGTCCTCGACCCACACCGTATCGAAGTGGGGCTGCATGGCCTCGATGTAGCGCTCGTTGGCCTGCATAAGGGCGCGGGCGGCGGATTGCGGCGTAGCCGCCTCCTCATCTGAGAGGCCGCGCGGCACGGGGTAGATGACCCAGCCGAAGGTGATATCGCCGTTGGTCATATGTGCTCCTGATTTCTTAGGACTGAGAATTGAGGACTGAGGGCTTGGAACCTGGAACAAGATATTACGAGAATGCGTACTCCATTGCGGTGGCTATGCGATGGGCTTCGAGGTATCCCAGGTCGTCCAGGGTGTCTATGTCGAGGGCCAGGCCGGGGGCGTTCAGGAGATGGACGGTAGCACCCGC
>JBAURA010000479.1:0-11124 GCA_049580985.1 Chloroflexia bacterium | reverse complement strand
GTCGATCACCCGCAATAGAAGGTCCGACTCCTGCCACCGCACGAACGCCTCCGTCACGATACCGCGCACTTCGGGCTCAAGTTGCGCCAGGGGCGTGTTCTCGATCTCCTCCAGCTTCTCCAGCCCCAGCCGCGACTCGATCTGCCGGTACACCGACCTCGGCAGGCGATTGTCCACCATCGCGATCAGCGGCATCGTCTCGTTCGTCTCGATGAACACCTCGGCCAGCGTGTCCTCGATCTCCTGGTAGAGCACGTCGAGCTGCTCCTGGACCTCCTCCACCACCTCCGACGATCCCTCCGCCGCCATCATCGAGGAGCTACGCCCACCGCTCTCTGCCTCGGCATACCGCCCCGCCGACACAGGCGACAGCGCAAACTTTCCGTCTATATATTCCAGCAGCGCGCGCGTCTTCGCCTCGACGACTTCGTTCGTCCTTCGATGAGCGGCACGCGAACTATCGTCCTTCGTCACGACTTTTGGCGCTTCCGCGTGCAGATATTCCGTAAGCTTCTTTAGAGCGTCGCCGTTCTGCCGCTCGAAGCCTTCTCGCGCAAGCTCGCCCAGGTATTCCAGCGCCTCCTCGTACTTCATCTCCTCGTCGCGCATGTGGTTGATCACGTCGTTCGGCAGCCCAATTGAGCGTTGCAGCTTGCCGTAATCGACCTCGCCCTGCCCCGCCGTCTCGTAATACACGTCGCCTATGTGGTAGAAGTCGCGCAGGCGCTCGTCCAGGTTCTTGACGTTGGCCTCTATCGCGCCCTCGTACGCCTCCTGCGCGATGGCCTCCAACTCCACCTGGTAGCCTTCCAGGTCGCCTTCCTCCGCCAGCGGCGCAATGCGCGACGTCAGGATGGAGCGCAGCAGCCGCCGGATCACGTCCTCCGGGAACGTCTCCTTGAGCGCGCCGAACATCTCCGTATACCCCGATACCGCTTTCCCCTTCTTGCGCCTCCCCGTCTCCGAATCGACCTGCACCGGCGCGGCGATCTCCTGCACCTTCTCGCCGATCATCTCGGTCACTATAGACTGCGGGTCGCCGTCGCGCAGGATGAAGCGGCGCTCGTTGTAGATCACGTCGCGCTGGGTGTTGATCACGTCGTCGTACTCCACCAGGTGCTTCCTGATGTCGAAGTTGAACCCCTCCATCTTCACCTGCGCTTGCTCCACGCTCCTGCTGATCATCGTGTGCTCGATAGGCATATCCTCTTCCCACAGGCTCTTGAACAGGTTCGAGTTGATGATGTTCTGGTTCACCCCCGACCGCCGCATGATCTCGTCCTCGATAGACACGTAGAAGCGCGAAGAGCCGCTGTCGCCCTGGCGTCCGGCGCGTCCGCGAAGCTGGTTGTCGATGCGCCGGCTCTCGTGCCGCTCTGTGCCGATTATATGCAACCCGCCCAGCTCGTTCACCCCGAAGCCGAGGGTGATGTCCGTACCGCGCCCCGCCATATTGGTGGCGATAGTGATCACCCCACGCTGGCCCGCCTGCGCTACTATACTTGCCTCGCGCTCGTGCTGCTTGGCATTGAGCACCGAGTGCGTCAGCCCGCGCTCGTCCAGCATCTTGCTAAGCTCTTCCGACTTCTCGATGGACACCGTGCCGACCAGCACCGGCCTCCCCTCGTTGTGCATCTCCTCGATCTCGTCCACCACCGCGCGGAACTTGGCAATCTCGGTGCGGTAGATGCGGTCGGGCGCGTCTTCCCTCACCATCGGCTTGTGCGTCGGGATCGGCATGACCTCCAGCTTATAGATCTTCATGAACTCCTCGGCTTCCGTGGCTGCGGTGCCCGTCATGCCCGCCAGCTTGGGGTACAGCCGGAAGTAGTTCTGGATCGTGATGGTGGCGAAGGTCTGGCTCTCCGACTGCACCTTGATCCCCTCTTTGGCCTCGATAGCCTCGTGCAGGCCCTCCGAATACCGTCGCCCCTGCATCAGGCGGCCCGTGAACTCGTCCACGATCACCACCTCCACGGGCGCTTTGGGGTTGAGCCTTTCGCCCGCGCTTACCACCTTCCCTTCCTGCCACAGCACGTAATCTTTATCCCGCCTGAACAGCGCGTGCGCCTTCAGCGCGTTGTCCACGCCGTACACAAGCTGGAAGTTGTCCGGGTGGTACAGGTTATCCACCCGGAAGTACGCCTCCGCGCGGTCAATCCCCTCCTCGGTCAGCACCGCGCTCCGGCTCTTCTCGTCCATCGTGTAGTCAACACCTTCGCGCAGCGTCTTCGAGAAGCCCGCCGCCCTGATATGGACCTCAGCCGACCCTTCCGCCGCCCCCGAAATGATGAGCGGCGTGCGCGCCTCGTCGATCAGGATGTTGTCCACCTCGTCCACTATGCAGTAGTTGTGTACCCTCTGCACAAGATCGTCCGGGTTGTTGGAGATATTGTCGCGCAGGTAGTCGAACCCGAACTCCGAGTTCGAGCCATACGTGATGTCGGACATGTACTCAACTCTGCGCTCCCACGGGGCCATCCCCGACAGGATCGCGCCCACCGACAGGCCCAGCATCTTGTAAATCGGCCCCATCCAGTCCGCGTCGCGCTTGATCAGGTACTCGTTTACGGTACAGAGGTGCGCGCCCCTAGCCGTTAGCCCGTTCAGGTAGAGCGGTGCCACTGCCACCAGCGTCTTGCCCTCGCCCGTCTTCATCTCCGAGATCTTCCCCTCGTGGAGCACGATCCCGCCCATCAGCTGCACGTCGTAAGGGCGCATCCCCGTGGTCCGCCTCGAAGCCTCCCACACAGCCGCGAACGCCTCCGGGATCAACTCGTTGAGCACGCGCTGTTCGTCCTTGCGCTGCTCCTTCTTGTGCTCCTCTTGTATCCCCTTCAGCCGGTCATAAGCGGCCCTATCTTCCAGCCGCAAATCGTTCATCAATTCGTTGAACGTCGTGGCCTCCAGCGCATCCCTGCGCCTCATCAGCTCGCCCACTTCGTCCGGCTTGATCTTGACGGGCGCGCACTTGTCCTCGTCCTGCGCCACGATCCTGTCGATCAGTTCATCCTGCTCCTCGTCCAACTCGGCAAACCGCTGCACGAACGGCCCAAGCGCCTCCTGCCCCGCCACATCCGCGATCTTACCCCACGTGTTAGCCCAGAACGCCGTCCGCGCCTCAAGAACGCGCGCCCTGAACACCGCCGTCCGAGCCTGCAACCGCTCCTCGCGCGAAGCAAACCGCTCGGCCAACTCACTGACCACTGATAACTGACCACCGGCAACTGATGCCGCTATCGCCACCAGCTCTGCCGTGGCCTGCTCCTCCCAGTAGAGCGTATCGGCCAGCTCATCCTTCTCCGGCGTGTCCACCTGTTGCGGCGCGTTCCCCCGGCGGTTGCGCCCGTTCTGCTGCGGCGCGGCCTGCCTCTCCTCGATACCCGCCGCTGCTTTCACCTCGCCAGGCAGCCTCAACCCCTGCCGCGCCAGGTGCTTGAGCAGATCATTCTCATACAAAGCACCCACAAGCTCAGAAGTAGCGGCCCCTAGATCGTCCGTCCACCGTCCACCGTCCACCGTCAGTTCCACCAGCCTCGTCAGCCCAATGGACCGTCTGAGCGCCACAATCGTATCGTTCGTGCGCCCGAAGTAATCGGCCACCTCGCGCCCCAGGAAGTGCGCGACCGCCTCTACCTGCTTGATCATCTCGTCGGCTGGGGCCTTCCTGGGGAAGAAACTGGCCTTCGGCACGTCCCGCAGGATCGCTTCGCGCAGCCCCGGCTTCTCCTCCATCATCCCCGCCAGTTGCTCGCCAAGCTCCGCCACCAGCGCGTCGATCTCTTCCTCAAGCTCTCGCCTCTCGGCGGGCGATCTCTGCGACCGCTCGGCGTTCATGCTCCCAAGCTGCTTCGAGTCCGCCAGCAGCACCGACAGGTCGCGGCTCGTCTGCTCGCCCTGCTCGATTATGCCGCGCAATGTCTCGGCCTCTCCCGCCAGCCTGCGAGCCTGCGTCGCCACCGACGCGATCTCGCCGCGCAATGCAGGCTGCCAGTCCGCGCCGCTCTTCTTCAGCGCGGCCAGCACCTCCTCCCGGATCATAGCCGCGCATTCCCGCTGCTCATCCAGCAACTCTTCGGCCTCGGAATTGGCCTGCGCCACGATCCGCCGCAAGCGGTCGATCTCTTTATCGGTGGTGTCGAATATCTTTGTTAGCCATTTCATGTCTGTGTTTCCTCTTTGTAAGCGCTCACCCAGCTATTGAAATCACCGGGCATTCCGTCAAGAAAACTGGCAACTTCCACTGGGCGCTCAACTACCAAACTCTCCCTGTGTACCTTGATGCGCTCGATCTCACGGAGTGTCTCAGCGGTCAGATAACTCTCCCCACAGTGAGGGCAACTCACCACAGGTATGTTCTCAATTATAAGAAGGTCCGCACCCTTGCCGTAAGTCCGAGAGACTCGGCGGATGCGTGTGCCTTCCTTGCCACATATGTTACATATCATTCTGCTAGGGTTGTGCGGGTACCGCTTCAGGCACGCTAACCTCAACGAAGTGCGCTTCAACGTGCTCGGCCTCTGGGATGGGGTCTCCATCTTCTTGCAAAAGCCCAAGGTGTGACTGAAGCGCTTCCCGAAACCGTCGCAGGGCCTCCTGGGAAGTCTTGCCTACTGCCACACACCCAGGCACATCCGGGGCATATGCTCCATAACTTGTAGGTCCTTTTTCGATGAGAACGAGATAGCGTCCCATAGTTGGCTTTCCTCTGATCAGGCTCAAGAACGAGTAGATGCAGACACTGTTGCCGGCACATCTACTTCCACAAAGTGCGCTTCCACCGAATGTGCCTCTGGAATCGGGTCGCCGTCTTCCAGCGTGCCTTCGATGTGGAACTCAAGGGCCTCCCGGAAGTTCTGTAGTGTTTCCTCTATTGTGTTGCCGGTGCTGATACACCCTGGTACATCAGGTGAGTAAGCGCCATAGTTATTCGTGGCTTTTTCTATGACAACAAGGTACTTACGGCGCATCGTCTTCTCCTTACTTTCTTGGCAATTGGGCTTGCCTATAGATACTATTCAGCAGCCCCGGCGACACATCATCGTTCAGGTGTCCAGGGACGGTTACTTTGCCCTTTTTCGTAGGGTGTTCGTATTGCCTGTGGCTCCCCTTGGTCTTAGTCAGAGCCCAACCATCGTCTTCAATCTCTTTGATTACATCACGTACTTTCATTAGTGTAGTGGTGCAGGCGAGAACTAACCCTTTATCTCAAACCAGTTCCCCAGCCCCAGCGCCTTCACAGCCCCCTCCATCGCCCGCGTAAACTGCCCCTGGTCGACAGGCGTCACCCCCGCGCTCTCCCCGTCCTTCGACTTCGCGGCCTGCGGGTGCGCAATCTGCGAATCTTCCAGCTCGCTATACAGCTTCTCGGCCAGGGGCTGTGCCTCGCGCAAATTGGCGATCTCCTTCTTGCCCAATATCTCCACATAACCCTCGTACGCGTCCGGGTTCAACAGCCGGAGGTTGGCAAGCTGTATCGCCAGGTACGTCCGGCGCTGGTCCTCCTTCTCCGGCCCCAATATCTGCGCCGTCAGGTTCGCCAGCATCTCCATCACGCCGGCGCGGAACTGAGCCGCACTCCCCGTCGACTCCAGCAACCCCACCAGCTTCGTCAAATTCCGCTCCGACAGGTAGCGGTTGAACATGCTCTCCGACCCAGTCAGCATCTGCGCCAGGTCCAGCCCCCACCGGCTTTGCGCCTCGTGCAGCCCCGGACTAAGCGCCTTGAGACGCGACGTCAGCCAGGCATGATCGCCCACCGTTAACAGATACGAAAGCAGAGGCGCAAGCGTTTCCTTATCCCGCGACCCCGACTTCACCGACAACTGCGGCAACCTCTGCCCCAGGTGCGCCTCGAAATGCAGCAGCTTGTGCAGGATCACCCCCACCAGCGGCCCGGCCCCGTCCTCGCCCGCGTCCCCCAACTGTGGGTTGTACTCTATAATCCCCCCCCGCGCCCCCGACTTCAAATCCACCAGCGTGCCCATCGATGGGCGCAAGTACACGTTCTGCCCCCACGCGCCCGCCATCGTCAGCATCAGCCGGTTGAACTCGTCGTGCACCTGTGGCGGCAGAGCCTTGTTATCGGCCCCCACCCGCGACAGCAGGAAACGCAGCGTATCCACCCCGATCCTGCAATACCTGCAAGGCTCGGTCTGGTGCCGCGTACTGTCCAATGTGATCCAGCCGGGACACTGGGGCGTGGGACACTTCACCACGCGCGGGGTCTGCAAATAAGCGGATCGCTCCACGTCGCTTGTGGGCATAAGAATAACCTTCTCCATGGAAAAACTTGAATGGCTTGGCATGCCTGGTTGCCTTAGCAGGCATCTGCCAAAGGTCGCACTCTATCTAATTGTACCGTAAATAGGGGGCTACATGCCACTATTCGCCGCGCGTCAGCTATCTCCTGTGCTCGCGATTCTCTTCTACTGGCACAACTCTTGCGCATACAACAACGTCCTGGCATACCCATATACTCAACAGGAGACGTGTACCCCCATGAGCACTCAATCATCCCGTCCGCTCGCCATCTCGACCCTCTCGGCGTTCTTACTCACGATCCTCTTCGCGGCCCTCTCGGCCATGCCGCCGGTCTCACTGGCCTCCCCTGCCGCGCAGGCCCAACCCCAGTCCGTCACCATCCCAGCGGGCAGCACCGCCACTATCAAAGTGCGCGGCTTCTGCCTGAACTTCGGTAAGCCTTTTCCCACCGGCAACATGACCATGGACGGTCTGGCAAGTGATACCACTCGCAAGGCTTTGTCCTATGCCATCCAGAAAGGCTACACGGACAACAATGCAGCCCAGGTACAAGAGGCGATCTGGTTTCTCCAGGACAACACCTGGCACAGCCAGGACCATACCATCGGCCAGGAGATAGTGGATAACGCCTCCACTGTAAGCACTATCCCAATAGGCTCGGGCACTGCCCTCAACGACCCCGCCGCCCAGAATGTCCTCACTATGACCGCTCTCTTCGTTCCCCAGACCCCCGATGCCTTCTATGGCGATGGCGACCTTCAGATCAAGAATACAGGCTCCACCGAAATCAGGGTCTACCTGCCCATCGGCGCGAAATTCGTCGTACCGAACAATAACGGCGGCTTCCAGGACCTCGTCGCCTACGCCCTCCAACCCGCTGGCACTCCCACCGCGCCCGCCGCCACGCCCATGACCGCTTCCACACCTGCCGTGGCCTCTACAGCTACCTCGGCGGCGACAGCCACCGTCGAGGCCACTTCAACCTTAGCCCCCGCTCCCGAGCTATTTACCCCGGTGCCTACCCAAACACAAATGCCTGTCGCCACCCCCACCGCCGAGGCCGCTGCACCCCTTCCCGGCACCGGCAGCGCCGAGGATGCTCTCTTGCTTGCGCTCGTGCTGGTGGCGCTTGGCTTCGGCCTGGCAGCCTTGGGCCTCGTCGTGCGGCTTCGTACCAGGTCATAAGAACAGGTAATAACAATAAGCCTTGGTCTAAAATAAAGGGCGCTGACTTGCGCCCTTTATTTTCACACGCTTCAATTCCCTGCCCAGCTACAAGTATCGCAACCACACGTACAACGTGCTGATCACCATCGACACAAACGTCGTCACCAGTCCGTACTTGAGGAATCGCATGAAAGATATAGGATGGCCCGCCCGCTCAGCCATGCTCAGCACGATAACGTTGGCCGATGCGCCCACTGCCGTAGCGTTCCCACCCAGGCAAGCGCCCAGCGCCACCGACCACCATAGCGGTTCGGTGTTCATACTCTGCCCAAGTTCCGGCACAATCGTCACTATCGTAGCCGTATAAGGGATGTTGTCTATGATGGCCGACGCAATGGCGCTACCCCACAGCAACAGCATAGCCGTCCACCCAGGATCGCCACCCGTCAGGCCGAGCATCCACCTGGCGGCAATCTCCACGAACCCTACGTGTACCAGCGATTCCACCACCACGAACAGCCCCAGGAAAAATAGCAGCGTAGTCCACTCTATCTCGCTGAGTATATCGTGCACTTCCGCCTTCGACATTATCATCAGCGCCACAGCGCCCGTCATGGCGATAGTAGCCGCCTCGTAGTGCAGCACGCCGTGCAATAGGAAACCGAGAATCACCAACCCAAGCACCACTGACCCCTGTATCAACAGCCTGGGGTCCTTGATCACCCCTGTTTCGTCCATAGCGATAGCTTTGTCTGCGCGTTCGGGCGACACCTTTAGCTCTTTTCTGAAGAACAGCACCATCAGGCCCAGGAACACCGGGTAGATTATCAGGACGGCGGGTGCCAGGTTCCACAAGAAAGCCCCGAAATCGAGGCCCGCTGCGCTGCCGATAATGATGTTGGGCGGATCGCCTATCAAGGTGGCCGTCCCGCCGATATTCGATGCCAGCACCTCCGAGATCAGGAAAGGCACCGGCGATATACCCAGTGATTTAGCCACGAATATAGTTAGAGGGACCATCAGCACAACAGCAGTCACGTTGTCCAGGAAGGCTGACATAACTGCGGTAAGCGTGCTCAACAGGAGGAGGATGCGCATTGGCTCACCCCGCGCCACGTCGATGATCTTCATCGATAGCCACTGGAACACCCCCGTGCGCCTGAGCATGTTCGCGATGATCATCATTCCCGCCAGCAGAAAGATCACGTTCCAGTCAACGTTCCTGAACGCCTCCTCTTGTGATACCAGCCCCAGCAACACCACGGCCATAGCGCCCGCCAGCGCCACGAGCGTCTTGTGTATCTTGTCAACCGTGATGGCGGCGAACGTAATCACAAACACAGCTACCGCAAGCCAGAGGCTTAATTCCATAGTATGTTCCTCCAGTCTATTCTCCTCGACTGTTACTCTAACCAAAAAGGTTAACAAAAAACCCAAGCCGCACACGCCATGCAGGCTCGGGGTCCGCGAGGGATCACGTCTCGCTTCGCAGATAGGGGCATTATATCATAACTGGCCCACTAGGTTCAGCAGCAGTTCAGACAAGCCGTACTGGTGAAAATTCTCAAAATGCCCAAAAAGACTACCCAAATGGGGGTATCATTAATAGCACATTTGTGCTATACTCCCTATGAAACAAGTTTCACCCTCTGACCGCATAAAGAGGGACGTAAGGACCGCTGGTGTCCCTATGTATCGACAGTAACCTCCTGTCACAATGCACCCTAGCCTCCCATCCCACATACCGTGCTCTTCAAACTAAGAAGCAAGAAGCAGCACAAGCACCCTAACATAGAGGCTAGCCAATAACACGAGCGTGATAAGCTTGGCGTACCTACGTGCCATCGTGTCACGTCCTCACCTCTATCCCCCACTCACTAGTCCGTACTCGGTACTCGATACTCGGTACTTGGTACTGTGGCGAAGAGGGTAGGCCGCCACGCCCACGCGGAACACGGACCAGTTGCGCCACAGGGACACCCTTCCTGTAAGCCAACCTCCTATGACCGTGTAAGGGCAGACCCACGTGTCTGCCCTCTGCCCGGCAACAACCTAATAACAAGGAGAATAACAAAACAGGGTGCATAGGACCAAACAGCCCCATGCACCCTACCCTCCCATACCCTAAATCCAAAATAACCTCTGCGTTCCTCCGCGTGCTCCGCGTCTCTGCGGTGAAAAATGAAATCCAAAATCCCCCCGGTTGCCTATCCTCCGCGCAGTTGACTATAATAGGATCGTCACGCCCACAAGCGGAGTGCCGGGCGTGACACTTCTTGTCTTCACCATCGACATGTCAAGCAGCAGCCCCGCTGTATCGTACACACAAGTCCCATCCCCGAACCCGCACAACCAGGAGAACTCATAATGGACAAAGGCTCAGGTTCCAGGACCATCCAATTCATCTTACTCGCGTTGGTGGTCGCTTTCGTCAGCTATGGTGTCGGCTTCGCCACCCCCTACATTACCGGCCAGGCCCGGCTACCCGCGTTCGACCTGGGAGGCGACAGCGCCCAGAACGACGGTGGGGGCAATCTCCAGCAACCCGACTTACCCGGCAACGCGCAAGACATCAACAAGCAATTCGATGCGTTTTGGAGCACCTTCAACATCATCAACGAAGAATACTACTACCAGCCCGTCGACCGTGCCAGGCTCATATACGGTGGGGCCAAGGGGATGGTCGACTCGCTCGGCGACGACTTCTCTAACTTCCTCACCCCCGAAGAAAACGCGCAGGTCAAAAGCTCCTTCGAGGGCAACTTCGAGGGCGTCGGCATGTACATAGAGCGCCGCAACGACCTGCCGACCGTCGTAGCCCCCATCCCGAACACCCCCGCCGCCCGTGCGGGCGTGCGCGCCAACGACATTATCCTGGCCGTAGACGGGCGCGACGTCACCGCCATGCAACCCGATCAGGTAGCCACCCTGGTCCGTGGCAAGGCCGGCACCACAGTTCGCATCAAGTTCGCCCGCGAGGGCGTGGCCGAGCCTTTCGAGATTGAGCTGGTCCGCGAGCGCATCGAAGTCCCCTCGGTCACCTACACGAAGCAGGGCGAGTACGCCTGGCTCCAGGCCTCAGTCTTCAACCAGAAGACCACTCCTGAGCTTGATGCAGCCCTGGCCCAGGCTAAAGCCGACGGCGCGAAAGGTATCATCCTCGACCTGCGCAACAACGGCGGCGGCTTCGTAACCTCGGCCCTCGAAATGCTGGGCCGTTTCCTCCCCGACGGCGAGATCGGCTTCTACGAGTCGCGCAAGGCCGACGGCTCCGACGACCGCCCCCAGCGCGTCATCTCCAATGGTCCCAAGTTCGAGGACATCCCCCTGGTGGTCCTCATCAACGGCGGCAGTGCCTCCGCCTCCGAGTTGGTGTCCGGCGCGTTACAGGACTACGAGCGCGCGGTCCTCATCGGCGAGCAGAGCTTCGGCAAAGGCTCCGAGCAGCGCGTCTACGATTGGGACGACGGCTCCCAGGCCCGCATCACCTTCGCCCACTGGCTTACCCCCAAGAAGCGCGACATCAACCCTAAACAGACCCCCACCCCTGGCCCCAACGAGACCCCTTCGCCGCAGCCTACCTTCACCCCCACCCCCAATGCCACCGTGCCCCCCGCGGCAGCCACCGCCACAGCCCAGGCTGCCCCCCTCGTCCCCAGCCAGCCCGACCGCGGCCTCACCCCGGACATCATA
>JBAURA010000478.1:0-2056 GCA_049580985.1 Chloroflexia bacterium | reverse complement strand
ATCTTCGGTCATCTTCTTGCCGTCCACCTCGCGGAAGAGGGCTGCGCCTTTCTCGTCGTTGCCGGGGTAGCCGCCGACCGAAGTCAATCCGTCGGGCGCGAAGGCGATGAACTTGGCGAGCGCGAGCCGCCGCGCCACGTCTTCGATGTAAGGGTTGAGCCCGCGGTTCTCGTGGATGACGAGCACGACCCCGTGCTTTTTCCCCTGCGCCGGGCGGGCCAGATATCCTTTGATCGAGCCGTGCCCGGCCGGTGACTGCACCACCTCGTAGCCCACCTTGATTTTCTTGTCGTCAGGCTTGACCTGCTGCGCCCAGGCGTAGTTGGGTCGCAGGCTCTCGAAGATTGCCGCGACGGTCAGGCCGCCGACCGCGAACTTAGCGGAGCCTTCGAGGAAAGCGCGGCGGCTGATGTCGCCGTGCTGGTATTCGTCGAACAGGTCTAACAACTCCTGCGGGTAATCGGATGCTGCTTTACGTTCCATGATTTCTCCTTAATACCTACGCAATACTCTCTTTTGGTATGATGCCCTCAAGACAATATATATCCTTGTGCGGATGGCGTCATCACGAGTCGGCGGTTATGTCAGTGACCTTTAGAAGCATGTTTCGTCTGAGCGTGTTGCTCGGAGCCCTCGTTTTAGCGTGGGTGAACGCGGCAGCTCCTGTGTACGCCCAACAGGCTCGTCCGGTGGTCGAGCCTTTCGCACTCGGACAGGTGCAGTTGTTGGAGGGTCCATTCAAACGGGCCATGGAGCGCAACGCGAAATACCTGCTGAGTCTGGACCCCGACCGCCTGCTGCACAACACGCGCAATTACGCAGGCTTGCAGCCGAAGGGCGCGCTCTACGGCGGGTGGGAGGCGCGCGGCATCGCCGGCCACACACTGGGCCATTATCTGACGGCGCTCTCGCAACAGTACGCCGCGACCGGCGACGCGCGCTTCCGGGACCGGATTGACTACATCGTCCGCGAGATGGCCGAGTGCCAGCGGGCTTACGGCGACGGGTACGTCGGCGCGTTGCCGCCCGTGGAACTGCAAACGATGCGCGGCTTCAGGGAGGGCAAGGTCGAGGTCGAGGGCAGCTTCAACTTCAAGGGCGGGGCGTGGGTGCCCTGGTACACGCAGCACAAGGTCCTCGCCGGCCTGAAGGACGCGTGGGCGCTGGCAAGTAACGCACGGGCCAAAGAGGTGACGCTCAAACTGGCCGACTGGGTGGACGAGCTGACGCGCAATCTCACGCCCGAGCAGCTACAGCGTATGTTGAGCGTCGAACACGGCGGAATGAGCGAGACGCTGGCCGAAATCTACGCGCTCACCGGCGACAGGAAATACCTCGAAGCCTCGCGCCGCTTCTACCACGAGGCGATTATGCGGCCGCTGCTCGAAGGGCGTGACAAGTTGGCCGGCAAGCACGCCAACACGCAAATCCCCAAAGTCATAGGCGAGGCACGCCTCTACGAAGTCGCAGGCGACGAGGACGCGCGCAAGATCGCCGAAGTCTTCTACGACCGCGTGGTACGCCACCACACTTACGTCATCGGCGGCAACAGCGAGAGCGAACACTTCGGGCTGCCAGACAAGTTGGCCGCGCGCCTGGGGCCGGCCACGGCCGAGACGTGCAACACCTACAACATGCTCAAGCTCACGCGCCACCTCTTCGGCTGGCGGCCCGTGGCGGAGTATTTCGATTACTACGAGCGCGCCCTCTACAACCACATCCTCGGCTCACAGGAGCCCAGGCGCGGCATGTTCGCCTACTTCATGTCGCTCAAGCCTGGACACTTCAAGACCTTCAGCACGCCTGAGGACTCCTTCTGGTGCTGCGTCGGCTCCGGCATGGAGAATCACACGAAGAACAACGACTCGATCTACTTCCACGACGCAGACTCCTTGTACGTGAACTTGTTCATCCCGTCGCGGCTCAACTGGGACGAGAAGGGGCTGACGCTGACGCAGCAGACCGCCTACCCGCGCGGCAACCGTATCGAGCTGCGCTTTGCGCCGAAGAGGTCCGTGACGCTGAGCCTCAAAATCCGCTCCCCGAAGTGGGCGGG
>JBAURA010000477.1:0-2222 GCA_049580985.1 Chloroflexia bacterium | reverse complement strand
TCGTGCGCTGCCTGGCCTGCCAGGAGATCGTAGGCGGGTACGCATGCGGCGGGCCGGGCGAGCCGTGCATACCGCCCGATAATTACTCCTACTACAGGCCCTCGGCCAGCGTGAGTCGCGGCCAGCTTTCAAAGGTGGTGGTGCTTGCCACCGGCTGGCAGGGTGCGTCCGGTATGGAGCCGTTCTCGGATGTGCAGTTCGGCAGCACATTCCACAGCTTTATCGTGCGGCTCTACGACCTCGGCTATATCGCGGGCTACCCATGTGGAGGCCCAGGCGAGCCGTGCGACCAGCAAAGCCGGCCCTACTTCCGCCCTAATGCTGGCGCGACACGAGGCCAAATCTGTAAGATCGTGGCCCAGGCCGCCAACATCAACGACCCCATCCCGCCGGACCAACAGACCTTCGAGGATGTGCCGCCCGGCAGCACCTTCTGGCTCTGGATTGAGCGCCTGGCAGCGCCCCTCAGAAATGTCGTGCAAGGTTACTCCTGCGGCAACTCCGAGCCGTGCGTACCACCCGACAACCGCCCGTACTTCAGGCCCAACCACCTCACCACACGCGGGCAGATCGCCAAGATAGTCTCCAATGCCTTCTTCCCCGGCTGCCGGACACGGTAGGGTGGTTAGGAGTTGGGGATTAGGGATTAGGGGTTAGATATGACAGCAAAATCTGTTCTGCACATGGACTTTCCTTAAGTGTGCAGAACAGATTCTGCTGGGTGCGCGCCTGCTTCCCACGGAACTTCCCTCGAGTGGGAGGTGTAGATAAGGGAGACGAGCCACTACGCTTTGTATGCTGAGAGGATGTCCAAAAAGGAGGTAAGAATGTGGGAGGAAGGCCGATCCATTTTCCTTTGTCATTCTGAGCGTAGCGCATATCTCGTTCCTAGCGTATGATCTTGGTGATACAGATTCTTCGCTACGCTCAGAATGACAAAAGCCCCTTGGCGCTCTATTCTGCTACATTTTCGTTAGGGAAGTACTAGCGTCTACGCACCCATGGCATGCATATCGCGGCGCTAATCAGGTCTTCGTCCCTATTTCCCAGGAGGCATATTATGAACAAGCTCGAAAGGCTACTTTGGCCCCTGGCCGCTCTACTGCTCCTCGTCCTGGGCCTCATCGTCGCCGGGCCGCAGGTCGCCGCTCGCCAGCCGCAGGGTGGGACCTGGGCCAGCACGCCGCCCATGCCCATCTTTCGCTCCGAGCACAATGCTACCGTGCTCAATGGCAAGATCTACGTTGGCGGCGGCCTCGCCGGGCCCAACCAGTTCTTCACCGCCACCACCGACGTCTTCCAGGTCTACGACCCCCTGGCCGCTAGATGGACCAACCTCGCCCCGCTCCCCGACAGGCTCCACCATTTCGGCATCGCCACCCTCAACGGCCGCATCTACGTCACCGGCGGCTACACGGGCGACGATTTCAATGTAGATAACAAAGCTGTCTACGTCTACACACCCCAGGCCCGGCAGCAAGCATCCTGGAAGCAGGTAGCTAACATGCCATCCGAGCGCGCCGCCCACGCCTCCGTCGCCGCCGGTGGCCTCCTCTACGTGGTCGGAGGGGTAGGGCCGGACGCCTCGGCCACCTGGGCCTATAACCCGGCTACCAACACGTGGAACGCCTCCCGCGCGCCCTTGCCCACCCTCCGCGAGCACATTACCGCCGCCGTGGTCAACGACAGGATATACGTCATCTCAGGTCGCTGGGGGGGCCAGAACATCAGCACGGTCGAGGAGTACAACCCGGCCACCAACACCTGGACCTCCAAAGCCCCCATCCCTACGGCCCGCAGCGGCATCACGTCGGCGGTCCTCGACGGCAAGATACACGTCACCGGCGGCGAAGACCTCTCATCCGCGAACACATACTACCAGCACGAAGTCTACGATCCTGCTACCAACACCTGGGCCACCCTCCCCAGGATGCCGACCTCCCGCCATGGCCTCGCTTCGGGCGCGGCGAATGGACGCTGGTTCGTCATCGGTGGCGGCCTCCTGGCGGGCAACCAGACCTACTCCTCCCTCACCAACATCGTCGAAGCCTTCACCCCCTTCCCTGCCGGCCGGTAACCACCGCCTACACATACGGGTGCGACCTCTCTATTGATGCCATCGCACCCCTGGTTCCCCAGGCTCCATAGCCACAACACAATGTAGGGGCGGACACACGGGTCCGCCCTCTATTTGCACCCAAATGCAGGGAGAGGCATACCTC
>JBAURA010000476.1:0-2534 GCA_049580985.1 Chloroflexia bacterium | reverse complement strand
GCAGTATGGGCATTCCGCCACCGGCAGTAGCTGGATCAGATTGGCGCGGGCGGGCATCGACTTGCGGGGCATAGGCGGCGCGAAGCCGGAGCTTTTCAGAATCTCGCGCCCCCGCTCCGAGATGCGGTCGGTGGTCCACGGCTCGTCCATCGTCACGCTGACCTTCACGGGCTGGCCGGGTGCGATCCCCTCCAACTTCTCGCGCACGCTATCCTTTATGGCTTCCAGCGCGGGGCAGCCCACGAACGTAGGCATAATCGCCACCGAGATCCCCCCATCTCCCATCTCAACCCTGTGTACTATCCCCAGGTCTACTATAGACAGGTGTGGTATCTCCGGGTCCATTACGTCCATCAGGGCGTCGCGGACTTGTCGTTCTGTTATGTGTTGTGTTGTTGTCATATCCATTTCTCACTAATTCCTGGCTACTTCGTTCATCAACATAGAGATGCCAATTACGACAAGCACTATATGAATAACATTGATTGCAAGAGCGATAATTGCCCAACCTTTCACCAGACGGGGCCGTTCATTGCGCCTGGCTCTCGCCAGGGCGAGGACCGCATAGTAGGTGCTCGCTACCAAGCATACAACCACCACAAGCACCGTGAGATAGAGGGCCACATCCCCGAAGAGGCTGAACAACCACACACCTATGCCATAAGGAACAATAGCGGTCAACGCTAGAGTTGTACTTCGCGTCGCGACCCCATATTCAGGCGCTTTGGCGTATTCGGGTATCTCCTTTGTGACTGTGATCAGTTTCTTCGACATATTCTCGTTCTATCGACCAAAGGCTACCAGACCGCCTCCGGGTCCAACCGATATACCGACGTCATCTCCTCCCACAGCTCCGTAAACTCCACAAGATGCTCGCCGCGCCTACCACCATACGTAGGCTTTATGTTGCTAGTGTATCTACCCTTCGAATCCTCCGTTGCCGGGAAGGGCAGGTCCAGGTTGTGGAAGTAGGGCGCGATCTGCGCCAGCCACTCGGCCTGCATATCCGCCATAGTGGCAGGCAGGATGCCGTCATTGTTCAGGGCTTCTTCCCCCGGCAGCGGCTCGAACATGCCAAGCGCATCGGGCCACAGTGCATCGAGCGCCGCGACAAGCCGCGCCCGCGCGTCTTCGCTCAGGGTCGCCAGGCGGCTCATCCACATGTCGCCGTGCAACAGGTGGTACTTCTCTTCCCGGATGATCTTGTCGGCGGCAAGTCTCAGCGGGTCGTAAGTCGAGCGCAACAGCACATCAAGCCGCACGTGGTCCGCCGTATCGTACAGGAACTGGCGGGCGATAGCATGCGCCCAATCCAACTTCCTGTGCTCCACCAGCCTGCAACAGAGGAACTCGCCCGGTCGCCGCGCATAAGCGATCTTGTCGGCGCGTATGCCCGTCTCGGCCTCCAGCATCTCGTACAGCAGTCGCGCGTGCCCGATCTCATCCTGCGCCATCGAAGAAAAAGCCACATCCTCCTCCAACATCGGCGCGATCCCGGTCCACTCGGAGTTGCGGTATCCCAGGATGAACTCGTCGTCCGCCAGCGAGAGGAGGAGGGTGTGTAGGGGTTTGGTGGTTAGTTGTTCTATCATCTTTCGTGATACATGGCATGTGATATGTGATACGTGATTACAGGTTCACGTATCAATTTAGTCCGGCTGCTGGCTCCCCGCCACCGCGCCTCGTGTGGCACGGAGTGTATCTCGCACCGAGTAGCCTCCCACGGTGCGGTATGAGCGGTCCACGGCGGGCGGGTGGAGTATATCCGGGTCGTTGATCTCAACTATAGCCTCGCGGGGCACAACCCAGATCCGCGCGCTCTCCTGCCTGCGCCCGAAGAACTCGCGGGCGTACAGGACGGCCAACTCGGAATCGGGCGCGACCACGTTGCCCCCATGCTCGAACGCTTTACCCTCGCGGGCCCGCGTGAAAACCTCAAAAACTGGCATACTCTACACCTGCTTCTATCTACGATGGTTATCAGTTGTCAGTTGTTGGTTGTCAGTAGGCGGTAGCGATTACGTTTTGCGTTTCCGACAACCGACAACCGACAACTGATAACCGTCTACCGTCCCCCAACCGCCATCTTGTGCACCGCCGGGATGATCTCCTCGGCCCACACGTCGAGCGCGCCGGGTATGTGGCTCACCATGCTGTTGAAGATCGCGTGGTCGGTGCCAATCTCCGCCAGCTGGTGGAAGTACTCGATAGCCTGGCTCGCGGTCCAGTCTTCGGCCTGGTCAGGTGTGACGTACTCATCCGCCATTGGCTTGCCGTCCGGCGTCACCTTCAACTCGCTCAGCGTCGTCTTCTCGATCTCACTGTAAGGGCGGCCTATTTCTTCGCACCGCTCTCGTAGCGCATCGTATTTCTGGCGCACAGAGTCCGGGCCACGCCATGTGAAGATGTTGCAGGCATCGCCATACTGCGCGATCATCCTGAACGTCTTTTGCTCGCCCATACCCCCGATCATGATCGGTGGGTGCGGCCTCTGCACCGAGTTGGGCACATTGATCGCCTCGGCAAGCTGGTAG
>JBAURA010000475.1:0-9281 GCA_049580985.1 Chloroflexia bacterium | reverse complement strand
ATCTGGCCCCTGGTTACGGTGTTTTGCGGGCGGTAGGTGCCGTCGCCGTAGCCGTTGACGACTGCGTGTATGGCCGCACGCTCTATGTATAGCCAGAAGGTAGTGCCGGGGGATACGTCGCTGAAGGTCTGCTGGTGAGGGGGTACAGGGTCTTCGTAGCCTGCCGAGATGGATACCACCTGGGCGATCTGGCCCCTGGTGAGGGTGTTGAGGGGGCGGAAATATACGCCTGGGCAAGGCTCGCCCGGCCCACCGCATGGGTAGCCCGTTATCGCTTCGTGCAGATGCAGCCGCTCTACGTAGAGCCAGAAGGTGCTACCCGGCGGCACGTCGTTGAAGGTCTGGCGGTCGGGGGGGATCTCGTCGGTCCAGTTGGCGGCCCTGGCGATCACTTTGCTTGCCTGGCCCCTGGTGACGGGGTTGGCGGGGCGGTAGGTGCCATCCGCGTAGCCCTGGACGATGCCACGGCAGGCCAGGCAGCGCACGTAGGGGTAGAAGGTGCTCCCCGGCGGGACGTCGTTGAAGCTGAGGGGGCAGGGGGTGGGCGGGGTAGTCGTTGTGGGCTGGGGCGTGGCGGGGGTCGCAGAAGCTGGTGGGACTGTTGCCGTGGCTGCCGGGGTGGAGGTAGCGGGGAGAGGTGTAGATGTGGCGCATGCCCCGGAATAATGCTCGATAAGAGTCCGATCTACACCCCCGACGTTCTGAGTGCCCACGGCCCAGATATTATCCGCCGAGAGGGCGTCGATCCCCGCCAATCTCCCGCCTGCCGGGTCGGGGATGGATGTCCAGGCTGCACCATCCCAGTGCAGGAAGGTGCCACTGCCGATAGCCCATACGTCGTTTGCCGCGATAGCTTTCACACCCGACAACCTGCCTACATCAGGCGCAGATACAATGCTCCAGGCTGTGCCGTCCCAATGCTCGATGACGGATTGTGGGTTTTGATTGTCATAGGTAGCTCCCACCGCCCATACGTCGTTGGTAGAGGCGACGCTAACCCCGTACAGATAGCTGTTGTCCGGCAGCGCGGGGCTGGGCACTACTCTCCAGGGGCTACCGTCGAAGTGTTCAGTCAACGGGTGCGCATAGCCTGATGCGTTCGGGCTGGTCCCTACCGCCCACACGTCGTTGGCCGCGCGACCATCTACACTAGATAGGTTACCCAGGTAGACCGCCGGGGTAAGGCTTTCGCTCCACGCGCCGCTCCAATGCATTCGCAAATCCAGGAATGCATAGCGCCTGTAAAACCCCACCGCCACCGCACTATTGGCTGAGAAGGCCTTGACGCTATTGAGAGCGTTATCGTAGTTCCCGCCGGGGTCGGGGTTGGGCACGACGTTCCATTGAGCGCCATCCCAGCGCATGGTCAGCAGGTGGCGCGTGGGATGGGCAGGGGTGAAGTTGTAATCTCCGACCGCCCACACGTCGTTTGAGGCGCTTGCCGCCACGCCTCGCAGGATATTGTTGTACGAGCCGGGGTTGGGGCTTGGCACGACGCTCCACGCCGAGCCGTCCCAGTGCTGGGTGAGCGTCTTGTATCTGCCTGTATCCGAGTAGTAGCCTACGGCCCATACGTCGTCCGGCGCGATAGCGGCTATCGCGCTTAGAGTGTTGTCGTTCGGCCCGACGTTCTGGCCGGGGACTACGTTCCACGTGGGGTTGCACATGGTGGGGCTGGCCGTGGACTGGTAGGTGGTAGCGGGGGAGGGATATGAGGGGGTGCGCGCCAGGGTGCTATGAGCCAATATCACGCTCAGGAGCAAGATGGGGGCTAATAGGGCCAACGTGGAGGCGATACGCCGTGTTATCGTGCCGGTTGGGCTTATGCCAGGCCGCATATTCTACCCCTTTCCGTGGAGAGCTTTGCCTTAGCGCGTCGCATGGCTTTGGGTCTGCTTAGCTCTATTATGAGGCAATTGTCGCCAAAGTGAGTCAGGCATTTTGCGGGACTGGCCTGATTGCTTGGGGCTGGTGGATAGCAAGGAGGATCGATAATGGGGTGACCTGCCGGGTCACCCCATTATCGATCATTCCAACCCCTTGAGGGAAGCTAGCGGCCACAGGTGGTATTCGATCTCGGCCAGGCCGGCTTTTACGACGGCGTCTACTACCTCCTGGGCGGACTTGTAGCATTCGTCTGCCTCATCGAGGGGCACGTCGGCGGCGGCGTTGACGATGATGCCCGCCTGGGCGTAGCGGCGGTTGACCTCTTTCTGGGATAGCTCGCGCCTGGCCGCCGAGCGAGACATCCTGCGGCCCGCGCCGTGGTTCACCGAGAAGCCGCTACGGACCGCGCCAGGGAGGGGCCGCAGCACGAAGCTGTAGTCGTGATTGCTGCCGGGGATGAGCACGGGGTGGCCCGTGTGCTCCCAGACCGTGCCCGCGAGGGCAGGGTAGCCGGGAGGGAAGGCGCGGGTGGCCCCTTTGCGGTGGACCCACACTTCGCCGTAGTCGGGGTGCCATTCTTTTTGCACGAGGTTGTGGCTGATCTCGTAGATCAGCTCAAGGTCGGCCTTGAAGACCTCGCGGAACGCCTCGGCTATCTGCTGGAAGAGGATCAGCCGGTTGATGATGGCGAAGTTGCCCCCGGCGGCGACGGCGTTGAGGTAGCTGCGGTGGTGCGGGGAGTCGGGGGTGAAGTAGCCCATGTCGAGGTGCTTGATGTCGTGCGGCTTCTCCTCCTTCGCCAGGTGGAAGTAGTTGGTGGCGAGGCCGTGGCCGAAGCCTCGGCTGCCGCTGTGGACCTGTACGAAGAGGGTCTGGGTCTCTTCGCAACGTTGTAGTTCTATGAAGTGGTTGCCCCCGCCGAGAGAGCCAAGCTGCGGTATGCCCCGCTCCGGCCTCCCTTTGCCGCCCCAGGGGATCTGCCACTCATCGTCCACGGGGATGCGGTTGCGCTCGGCCCGGCCGCGGTCGAAGGGCGCGCCGTAGCGGGAGATGTAGTAGTCCGCGCCGCCTTTGACGATCCTTACGAACTCGTCCTGTGAGAGGGAGCGGAGGGTGGTTTTGCTTTTGCCGCCGGCGCCCATCTCGACCCGCTGCATGACGGCGCGGTTGAAGGCGAGGCGGCGGTCGGGGGTGGCGGCGTCGGCGGGTACGTTGGATTTGGCGCTGACCATGCCGCAGTTGTGGACAAAGACGCCTGCATCGAGCGCGAAGTTGCCGTAGCCTGGTACGGTAAGGCAGTAGACGTCTTCTCGCCTGTCCAGCGTTTCGACCGACACTACCTTGTGGTTGTAACCATGTTTGTATCGCCGGTGGTTATGTATGCCGAACCCGCCACCAGGTATGTCTGCGCCACAGGTTTCGCCAGTGTGTGTTTTGTGAGCCACCTCAGATGACTTCCGGCGACCTGCATCTGATTGATTGTAGGCTACCAGGTACGCTTTGCCTCTCTCCCCGTTGCCCGCTACCGATGCTCTGAAGTGATCAGGGTTCTCTGACATGTATGTGAGAATATTCCTTGTACCCCTCTCAGCAAAGTAAGCGTGCCCATCTTCTGTTTGGGCCTTCGCTGCGATGGCGGCCTTACGTGCTGCCTCGAACTCCTCCGATTGGAAGTGCGGGTTACGCTCCTTGATGCTCTTATGGTACGCCATATGGTCGCGATCACCCATGAACTGTAGATTGGCACGGCGGTTGTCGGTTGGTATGAAGTTCCGATGGTGTATGATCGTCTTTTGCCCAACGAACGCGGGTATCTCGCCTAGTAACCCGAGCCGCGCCATAATCCAGTGTACGCGTTGGTCATTCTCGGAGCCTGGATGCCTGGCTACTGTATAGCCGTCTCTATCTATGTGAGAGCGGAAAGGCATCAGCGATGCGCCCGGATGAAGTTCCCGGGCTTCCCGGTAGCTGCCGTCGCGTAGCATGAACTGATGGTCCGGTGTGCAGATAACCTCTCGCCCATTATCGAGTGTTACCTTGACCAGCGGCGCGTTCTCCCTCGTCTTTTGTGCGGTGGCGTGTGCTACCACGATCTTGCGGTTGTTGTCGAGGGCATAGACCAGCAGTTCCTCTTCCCTATCTACTAAGCCAGCAATAGGATAAGAGTTGCCATCCAGTGTAGGGACAAGAGTATCGCCTGTGAAACAGCCGATATCGTACCCGACTGGCCCCATTGCCAGCGTGCCATCGGTCAGGATGACAGAGCCTACGGGCACGCCGTAGCCGAAGTGGGCGTCGGGCGTGATTACGACCAGTTTGACGCCGGGGAAACGGGTCGCGTTCACGATCTGGGTGTAGAGGATGTCCTCGGCCTCATCGAGCAGCTTCTGGGTGAAGAAGAGGCGCACGGGCGACGTGCCCGTATCGTCGGTCTGTAGCTCGAAGTAGCCCTCCGGGTTGGGGCGGACGAGCCGCTTCCAGTCGTGGCCGTGTATGATCGTGTCGAGTCGCTTGCCCTCGGCTTTCGCCCGCGCCACCATCTGCTCCTGGGCTTGCATGTCTATCCGCGCTTGGACAATGGGCGAGGGGATCATGTGTGGCTTGATGTGTGTTTTGGCTTTCTTCTTAGCCATCTAAGCTCCTTTCGGTTTGTCGGGTGTATCTGTTCGGTTGATTGCACCTCCAATCGAGACGTTTCTTCAGCATAGATCTATCCTCCTTCTTTGCGCTGTACGGCAATCGAGTGCATATTTCGTGCCGGATATTATTCCTCTGATATTTCAGAATGCGGAATGCGGAATGTGGAATGCCGGGAAGTTTTACATACCAAGATTCCTAATCCGCATTCCGCATTCCGCATTCCGCAATTGAGCTGTGCCACCGGCAGGACTCGAACCTGCAACCCACGGTTTAAAAGACCGCTGCTCTGGCCGTTGAGCTACGGGGGCGCGGCTGCTTGTGGTATCATAAACTGACCTGGGGTGGCACCCTCCCACCGGTGAGGTGATACCATGCGAATAGCGTTATTGGCGCTTTGCACGCTGCTTTTGCTGTGCCTGGCGGGGTGCGGCTCCAAACTGGACGAGGGGCCGGCCACGCAGGTCGAGATTATGGATATTCAAGCCACTTTGCCGGGTGAAGATTGGCACAAGGCGAGCAACGACAAGATTGGCTTACTGGATAGCGAGCGGTGGGAGAACGGCGACGGCACGATCTACTTCAGGGTCGCTACGAACCCGGACGAGGTGTTGAGTTATCCCGCATTTATCGACGGCACCCTTGTTGAGGAGTACGTGGATTTGATGGATTTCCCGTCCTCTACCATCATCAAGAGTACAACGATCATGGGGCTGAGTGCCGTGCGTATCGAGAGTGTGTTGCCGGACAGCACGGCTTACCACACAATCGATTACGTGTTCCTGAGAGGGCTTCAGCACTACTACGTGGGCGCGGGCGCAACTAATTCCGCGTGGAACGGGGATGGCGGTGATATCGTGTACGCCATCCTCGACACCCTGGAGCTAGCCAAAGGCAAGTAGCAGGGCCGGGGGCCGGGGATTACTGGAGGGGAGGATGTACAGCCTGATTGTTCGCCGTAACATCCGCAATGCGTTCGCGCAGATAAACAAGGGAAACTACGCGGCCATAGTGAAGCAGTTTGGCCCCAACGCCGAGCACGTATTCTACGGCGAACATGCCCTCGCGGGGAGCCGGTTCACGCATGCGGGAATCGCAAGGTGGTACAAGCGGCTACCTGCGGCATTCCCGAATCTGCGCTTCGATCTGAAAAAGATCGTGGTCAACGGCTGGCCGTGGGACACGACGGTGGCGGTTGAGTGGGTGGACCACTTCAGCATGGGGGACGGCGCTCGCGGTTCTAACCAGGGGGTGCACGTGTTCGGTATCCGATGGGGGAAGGTGGTGTCGCTGCATATTTACTGCGATACCGAGAAGTTGATGGGGTATTTGGAGCGGCTTGCGGAGCAGGGAGTAGAAGAGGCGAGAGCGCCTGCTATTGATGAGGCGAGGCCTGCCTAGCGAAAGTAGTTAAAGTAGTTTGTGTAGGAGCTACTCCAAGATAGCCTCTACAATTAGCCTCTCACAAAATCCAACATCACCTGCGGCATAGTCAAAGTCAAGAGAGTGCGGTCAAGAGGCGCACCGGGCCTGCGAACCCACATATCACTATATGACGTTGAACTGCCTAATGCTTCTATAGAACAGATCTTCTAGGACCAACGATGAGTATTTGAACTTGTCGCTGTAGAATTGCAATATTCCGAAGATGGAGGTACAATTCACCAAGGTGTATTCTGTATATCTCTTACTTGAGAATATATTGTTGAAACATAGGAGGTGTGAATGCCTAGAGGAGGTCACAAATCCAATTCTGCCCTTACAGCGTCTCTTGATGATGCGAAAAATGAGCTTTGGAATGCATGGAAACGGGCCGCGAATTTTCAACATAAAGGTATTAGAGGTAATGAACGAGAGGAAGCCGTTCGCAACTTTCTTCGCCATCAACTCCCCAAAGCATATGCTGTAAGCACAGGTGAAGTAGTGGACTTCGAAGATAGACGTAGCACGCAGCTAGACGTCACAATTTATGATTGCATTCGAAACTCGCCGGTACTTGCCCGAGAGGACCAGACCTTATTACCTGCTGAATCTCTTCTTTCTGTCATTGAGGTTAAATCGCAACTAACACAAGAGGAACTCGATAAGTGCTTCAAGGCCAGCAAACAACTACGGTTGCTTCGACCTTATAACAAGACTTTCGTAAGCGCTCGTCGTGGGGGTATTCCTGCATCGGACAAACAGCCGAGGTGCTTTTACAGTATTTTCGCCTATAGTTCCAATCTTGGAACTGATGATTGGTTATCTAAGGAGTGGGAACGTGTGAACCGTGCAGCTCAAGCGAATAATTGTACGTCTGAGGTCATAGATCGTATTCTGGTATTGGATAGAGGCCTGATTAACCCAGTCTTTAAGGTAGGTAAGAACGCTGGAAGCAATGGTTCAGATGTGCTACACAACTGGTTTATTGAACTGGTAAATTTCCTTACACGAGAAAACGCAAGAAGGATACCTGTAGATTGGCAGAGTTATGCCAGTCGGACTACTTCGGGCTGGCAACGCTTATGATGTGATATGCAGCTCGTGTAACTTGGTAAGTTACCAAGCAACAACCAAAAGCGGCCCTTCTTGTAGCCTGATATCTCGTCCTTAACTGGCTTACGGTTGTATTCAGCGAGCAGTTGAGGCGCGCCCTCACGCTTGGACCACGTCCGCGCTGGACGCCGGGCACGCCTCGGCTGCTCACTCTTTCTCTACGCGATCCATCTTCCATTGTTAAGGTGCGCGGTTTGCTGTGGACCGCCGGCGCTCTTTTCGTATGGTCTTGTTCGGGTTACTTCTATATCGCCCGCCACATCATTCCTCAGCCTCCACGTCTTTTTCGGTCGTCTATGGCCGCTGTGGTCGGAGGCATAGAGAGGCCAGCGCGTGGCTCGTGACGGCTCACGTAACTCGTCTGTATAAGTTCGGCTGGTCCAGATCGATTTCATGTGAGTGCCTATTTAACTGGAAGAGCGGCTCCTGTTCGGGGCCGCTCCAGCTTTGCTGACTTACGCTTTGTAGGGTAACATTTTCACCCTGCGTTAAGCCCACTCCTGGAGCGGTCGCCAATGTTCGACAGCGTTTTTAGCAGGACAGACAACCACAACCCACTCTCAAAGGATGGGGTTTGCAAGCTCTTACGTTGTCTGTTGATGATTACCACGGCGCGAGTTCCTTTTTGGCGTTGGGACTATAATTGTTGTATCCTATCCGGCCTATCGCCCGCAACCCTCTGCCGGACTAGAATGCGTACGTCGCAAGACGGAGGACCTAGCCAAAGCAGCGCGCTCTACGGCTTCTCTGCCCCGGCCTTCGGCATGCGTAGCGGGCGCGGGCGCAAGCCACCGGCCCTGTTGTAAACCCACCACTCAGCCGCCAGGACCAGCAGCCCCACTACCAGCACCCAGGGCCATATTTCGAGGGGTATTTCCTCCTGCGTTGCCGGGCCGCCGGTGGGTTGGCCGCCTTGTCCGGCCAGCGCCAGCCCTGGCTGCGGGGTGACGTTCGATTCATCCAGGCTGAAGAGGTTGACCGCGAACTGTTCAGGCTCGCCCAGGGGCTGGCCTTTCGCTCTCTGCTGGACGGTGTAGATGCCGAGGCGGTCGGTGCCCGCGAACGACACCTGCCCCTGGGGTTGGAGGGTGGTGCTTTGGGCGGCATCGCCAGGGGGCGTGACCACGATCTCGTCGGCTTCGGGCAGGGCGCGTATGCTCACGGGATCGCCAGCGCCGAGGATGGGGGGCAGGTCGAGCGTGGCCTGAGGCTGTAGCCACTCGACCAGGTTCGACACCAGGATGGGGAAAGCCACCTGTAGGGGCAGATCGGATTGGTGGAGGTCGAACGCGAAGATCACCACGCGTTTGCCTGCCGTCTCGCCCGCAAGCATGAGCGGGTCGCCGCCTGTGGTGCGCACGAGCACGCGCGCCCACGAGGGGGTTATTATGCGCTGCGCTATGCCGACATGCACGCCGGACAGGTCCACGAACCTGAGCAGGGGGTCGTTCACCGCCACCTGCCCGATCACCGGGTACTGTATCGTCCCGGAGACGGGCGCGAGCGCGGAATCGGGCGGCGCGAAGAGGAGCAGGTTGCCGCCCGGCAGCGCCTGCGGCACGGTGGCATCGAACACGGTCAGCCCGAACTCGTCGGAGGGCGCGTACTGGGCGGGTGTGGTCTTGAAGAGCCGCACGCCGGGCAGGAGGTTGAGCGCCTTTTCGAGAAAGCCGTTGCTCTCGGTCACCAGCAGCACGCTCTGGGCGGGGGGCTGCGGCCTCAATGCCCAGGCTGTATTGTCGGCCTGGAGCACATCCGCGCCCGGCTCGTCCGATATCAGCCTGGCCTCGGCCTGCCGCATATCGAGCGGTAGCCCTTCGATGGTGAGGGTCTGCTCGTCGCCCGGCCCCAGCCTGACGCGGCGCGAGTCGCGCAATTGGCCGTCAACCGATAGGGAGAGGAGCGCGCTTACCTCTCGCGTGCCGTTGTTGTAGAGGCTCGCGAACAACTGGGGGCCGCCGGGGGCTTCCCTCAGCGACAGCGACGTGATCGCGAGGTTGCTGGTCGAGCGGCCCACGTTGATGTACTGCGTTCGGGCCTCCACCTGCGGTAGAGTGCCCTGCCCGCCGAGCGCCCCGTCGGAGATGAGGACCACCGTGCCGTCGCCCAACTGCCGCGCAGAGGCCCCGGCAAGGGTCAAGGCCGCGCTCATGCCGGCGCGCCCGTTTCCATGCGACAGGCCGCGCACAGCCCCGTGCAGGGCCGCCTTGTCGCTCGATGCC